>NZ_JBIWEL010000001.1:655447-908738 GCF_044762525.1 Pseudomonas sp. NPDC096950
GGACTTACAGGTCGAAGTATCTCGCCAAAGCACCTCGGTCAGCCCCCTCTACCCTCTGGGGAGAGGGTTGGGGTGAGGGGTGGTTTCGGCACCCGCCACAAATACCAGGCCGCCACCGTCCTAAACGGACTCCACCCCAACCCAATCTCAATCATCTGCTTACGCGTAGGCTGCACCTCCAGCCCCTTCATCCGCCGATACCCCTCGCGCACCCCAAAGTCATCCGCCGGCAAGATATCCGGCCGCTCCAGGCTGTAGATCAGCAGCATCTCCACCGTCCAGCGCCCAACCCCGCGCAGGGTAATCAGCCGCTCGATCAGCGCTTCGTCATCCATCGCCAGCGCCGTGACGTAATCCGGAACCACTCCGTCCAGCGTCGCCTGGGCAATCCCCTGGATGGTCGCAATCTTGCCGGCGGAAAACCCGCAACTGCGCATCTGCTCAAAGCTTGTCGCCAGGATCTGCTCCGGCCTCGGGAACGCGCCCGAAGGAAACAGCGCAATCAGCCGCCCGACAATCGCATCCCCAGCCTTGGCATGCAGTTGCTGATAGGCAATCGCCCGCACCAGGGATTCATACGGATCGCGCGCCGGATGCGGCTGATGCAGGCACGGACCGATGGCGGTGATGTGGCGCCGCCAGTCGTCATCGAGGGCGGCCAGGAATTCACTGGCGGGCTGGTAGAT
Source organism: Pseudomonas sp. NPDC096950 (assembly GCF_044762525.1). NCBI lineage: Bacteria > Pseudomonadati > Pseudomonadota > Gammaproteobacteria > Pseudomonadales > Pseudomonadaceae > Pseudomonas > Pseudomonas sp. NPDC096950. The sequence goes on from NZ_JBIWEL010000001.1 coordinate 656,134, forward strand.
ATCGGGCATGGAACTCAAGTTTTCTTTAGCAGCGAGTTTACTTCGCCGTAGGTGAGCGCCTTGAGATCGTGGGTATCGAGCTTGCCGGTTTCCAGAAAGCTTTTCGCCACGGTCGCCATGGCGCCATATAGAAATTCAGCAATGCCCGACCCGGCGCTCAAGCGCCGCACACCAAGGGTTTTCAGTTCGTCGGGGGACGGCAGCGAGGCCCAGCCCAGCACGTTCACCGGCAATGGCGTGCCACGGCAGATCGCGGCGATTTCGTACTCTGCCGTTACCCCTGCGGCGAACAACCCGTCAGCCCCGGCGGCTTGATACAACGCCGCGCGCCTGAGCGTTTCGGCGACGCGATCTTCAGCGGGCACCAGGCCCTTGAGGTACACGTCGGTGCGCGCGTTGATAAACAACTTCACGCCCCGGCGCTCCGCAACTTGGCGGGCGACTTCGATCTTGCGCGCCAGCAATTCCGGCGGGGAGGCGCCGTCCTCGATATTGATCCCGACGGCACCGGCGGCGATCACCGCGTCGATCACTTCGCCGACCCGCGTCAGGTCATCGGAATAACCGGCCTCGATGTCCACGGTCAGCGGCACATTGATCACCCGGACGATGGACTCCACCGTCGCCACCAAACGTTCGAGGGGCAGGGCGTTGCCATCGGGGTAACCGTGCGCCCAGGCCACCGCCGCACTGCTGGTGGCCACGGCTTTGCTGCCCAGTTGTTCCACCAGCCGCGCCCCGGCGGCATCGGCGACGTTGGTGAGGATCAGCAGGCCGTCCTGATGCAGCCTGTGGAACTGTTGGTCGAACGCTTCCATCGAGTTTCCTTCCCTATGAAATGATCAAAATGCCAGTTGCTGAGTGATCTGCACCGCAGCCTTTTCCAGCCTGAGTAGAAACGCCTTGCGCGGTTGCCCACCACCATAGCCGGTCAGCGAACCGTCCGCACCGATCACCCGGTGACAGGGCAGCACAATCGCCAAACGGTTATGCCCGTTGGCCAGGCCCACGGCGCGGCTGGCGCCGGGTTTGCCCAGCAGCGCGGCGATGGCGCCGTAGGTGCTGGTGTGGCCGTAGGGAATCTGCGCCAGTTCGGCCCAGACCTGCCGGGCGAACTCGCTGCCCGGCAGGTGCAACGGCACCGTGAATTCGGTCAGTTGCCCGGCGAAATACTGCGCCAGTTCGGTTTCAATCTGCTTCAAGTGGCCGTTGTGTCCAGGCGCCACGACGTAGCCATAACGGTTCTGCAATTCTTCGACTTCCCGGGTCAGTGCCGGGCGATCGAGAAACTCCAGCAGCACCAGTCCACGGCGTTCGGCCATGGCGATCATCGGCCCCAGCGGCGTGGTCAGCCGGGTGAACAGCAATGGCTCGCTGTTGGCGGCGCGGCCCGGCGTGATGTGGAAAGACTTCTGAAAGGCATCGCGGAAACCGCTCAGGGATTCGTAACCGGAATCGAACGCCACGTTGTCGATGGATTCGCCCTGCTTGATTCCGCCCAACGCCATGCCCAGGCGCCGGGTGCGCAGCCAGGCGTGGAAGGTCATGCCGAAATGCTGCTTGAACCAGCGGCGCAATTTCAGCGGCTCGATGCCTTCGGCTTGCAGCTGGGTATCGGTCCAGCGCTGCTCCGGATCGGTGTCCACCAAGGTGAGCAAGCGCTGCACCCAGTCCGGTGCAATGGCCGCCGCATCCAGCGGTTTGCAGCGCAGACAGGCGCGGTAACCGGCGGACATGCACTCGTCGGCATGGGCGAAAAACTCGACGTTCTCGGGCTTGGGTTTGCGCGCCGTGCAACTGGGGCGGCAGAAGATCCCGGTGGTCTTGACCGCAGTGAAGAACACCCCCTCGTAGGCGGTGTCTCGTTCGAGCATGGCGCGGACCATCTCGGCGTGGGGGGGCAGCACAGCGTTTGGTAGGTTCATGGGGTGAGCTGATGCCGCGCGCGAAAAAATCGCGCGCTGAGGTGAGATAAATAGCTTCGAGATTTTTTGCATCCAGTGCAATGGAATATTCAAAATGGCGGTTGTCGAGTACGTGGGCGCTCCACCATTCATGTTGAAGTTGGTGTTCCGCCCGGCTCAACCGGCCATGTAATTGCGTCTGGATAGCCAGACTGATCCTGAATACGATTTAACGCGACCCGGTACTGTTTCCATTTCTTGAGGATGGCGATGTCCTGAGCGGTTGCATCCTCAACATCTACCGCATCCTGCAGTGGATCTATTCGAAGCGTTGCTTCGCGCAGCAAGCCATCTCGTTGTGCTTCGACTCTCGCGATCACTTCTTCTGTCGTAGGTGGCGGCAAGTCCACCCAGGCAGGTCGCCCATTGATCAAGCCTAGAACTTTGTTGAAAGGTGCTGATTGCTTCCAGTACAGCGATTGCTCCTCCTCCGTAAGCTTGATGGCGTCATTCGGCCAACTGTCCAAAGACTCGTAATACTCCTGGTCGGCGCCGAGATAAAAACCACCGGATGAGACAGAGAAAAACACCTGACTGTTTGACATGACTAGCGACCTATTGAAATCCACTGAGCATTGAAGCCGCCTGCAGACTTCACTCCAGTGGTGGTTTTATAGAAAGGCATCGTGAAGCCGCCCAACACGACTCCGGTCGAAAGGTAAGCTGCATCGGTATTCTGTCCGGAAACGGCGAGAGTGATGAATTCCATGGCTGAATACCCGAGCGGGTAGTTGACGTTGATGTCACCACTCGCGTTGACCAGCGCCGATCCCCAATTGATGATCAGGCCACCAGGAACATCCGGAATTCTGATGTAGTCGTTCTTTCCGAATGAGCGTTTAGCGAACAGACTCATTACCGCCAGAACCGTGGGAACGAGTGAAAGGCTTGTTCCGGTGGCCATCTGCGCTGAGGTCGCGACAGGGATATCGGCAATGGCTAAAGCGCCGCCACCAGTGACCAGGCCTTTCGCGTTTACTGAAACCTTTGCGTATGAACCTGCGGCTACGCCGCTGTCCGCGAGCGTCATTGTGATGTCGGCGTTTGCGCTGCCATCAAACGAAGCATTGCCCGTTGCCGCGCCTGAGATCGATATCGTTCGCGCAGTCGCGAGCTTTACGGATTTGGCGACTGACAGTGTCCCTTCAATTAACGAGTCGATTTTGCCCTTGAGCCAGCGAGTACGATTGGCCAGCTGTTTACCTTGCAAGTTGTCGATACCGTCCGGACCACCCAGTACAGGGTCGGAGGTCTCAAGCTGGTAGATGCCTTCTGTCCATTCATTTAATTCAGGTAGGTCGGCCATTAGCTGCTCCCATGGTTGTATTGGCCGTCGCGACGCGCAAAGCCGTTATGCCTGATAGCTACCGACTGGTAGTCCAGTGATACCAGGCGACAGCGAGCAGGAGCGACGGAAAGTAAGAGGCGGCGCAAAAGCGCAGCTTGGTCGTTGGTAATAACTCGCTTAAGAAAGACCCTGTAAAGGGGCCAGGCGCCGTGATCGCCATGGACGTAATTCCCATCCCTGCTGATGGAACCGTCGCGTACCTGATTGTTCAGTCCCTCTTGGAGCGTCACTTCGCCGAAGCCCAGCAGGCGAATGACTTCACGTATTGCCCAGGGTGTCCCCTTGTAGCGGTGTAACTCAGCTGCGCTCTTGATCAGGTTGCGCCGGGCGTCTTCGGACTCAGCAAGTAGCCACGCTGCCTCATCAAGAAGGGAGAACTGATCGGCCAGGATCGGCAGCAGTTGTGGCTTTACCAGATCGACCAGGTACACCAACATGGAGTTGATATCGAGACCATCCAATGTTTCGTTGAGCAGCTCACAAAGCGTTGCAAAACGCTCGTCTCCTGCTAGAGCTGGTGGTAGCTGCTGCTCAGCCATAAGCCACACCGGCATCTTCAAGTTGTATCGAGGTGCAGTTCGCCCATTCACTTCCTATCAGCTCGCGCAGGGTGTTTGGCAACTCAAGATCCGCCCGATACACGCCATTTACCTGCAGCAGCGCAGTCAGTTGTTCCTGGACAAGATCCCGACCGAGTCCCGCCCGTCGCTCAAGGGCATAGGCCTCGGCCGCCGCTTTTGCGGCCTTCATCGCGGCCGCACGGTCTGCCGTGTCGTAAAAGGTGATGCGCGCCTTGATCACGTAGCTCACCTCGGTTGGCGCGTAAGCATGAACGGTGTCGCACAGCGGACGTAATTTTTCGCCACTGACCTGGTTCTTTACCCGTTGCAGCAGGTCCGCCGACGGTAAGCCCGTATCAGTCAGAGGAAACAGCGCAACATGGCCGTCCGGTTGCCCTTCGTCCGGTCCATGAACGGCAACATCAATAATCGACTGATGCACAGCCAGGGCGTGATAGCGATATGCCCCACGGCTACCGGCATTGCTGAAGGCTTCAGGTGCCAGAATGATCCGCTCACGATAACGGTCGTCTTCTTCGTCCTCGGCCCCATCGGCAGTGACACTGGTGTTGGTCGCAGTCAGACCAGATGTAGGTGGATTGCCAATGCTGCTGATTTGGCCAACAGCCCAGCCATTGCCAAGCTCACCAGCGGTCAGACAGGTTGCTGTCACGCTGACTTGGGTCTGGCCAGCTGGGATGATGACGTCCTGGTCAGTGAGAAAAGCGAGCTTAGCGTCCTGGGTGCTGACCCGAGTTCCGGCCCGAATGAGCAAAGATTGCTGTATCGCTGCCGGTATGCTGAACCGAAGAGTGCAACGCGCTGGCACTGCCAGCAGCCTGGGGGTGGCCACCAGCTCACCGAGATAGTCGAGGATCGGCCCTTTGGCGAACCGAACCAGCAGCTGCTCCCCCGCGTTTTGAATACCCATCTGCAGACGCGTCACCGCGTAGGCAATCTGGTCGATATACAGCCGCTCAACTTGGGCGGGATAAAGAATTTTGTTGGCCTTTGACTCGTACCGCGCAATCAGATCAGCCTCAGTGGCAGCCGGATCAATCTGGATAAATACCGGCTTAGGCAGCTCGCGCATAGGGCACCTCGCTCAACTGATCAACACCGTTCGCAACACGCCACTGCACACGCAAAATGATGCGCGAGTCTTCAATGAGCACCAGCACCTGGACGACCGAGACTCGGGTTTCCCAACGGCGAATGGCGTCGACCGCCTCGCGCACCAGGTGCGGGGTCACACGGTTGACGGGCCAATCGATATATAGATGAAGGTCACTGCCAAATTCCGGCCGATGGGCGTCACTGCCTTTGGGTGTGGTCAGGATGATGCGGATGGCCTGGTCAATATCGCGCAGGCCCTCGACCACCTCACCGGATGTTCCGAGGGCGGGCTGCCAGTGGGCGGCGGTGATCCTGGTGTAGGGAGTGGGCGTCGTCATGCGCACATAGTGAATATGACAACTACACTAGGCTTTTAATCGAGTTTAAAGAGACCACAAAGGGAGGAATATTTATGAGGTGGATTGAACTTGAAAGTGTTCCGGGAAAGAAGATGCCACGCTGGCAACGTTCAGCTGGCTTGGGAGATGACGGCACTGTGTATGCCCCGGCAGCCATGGGTGGTAATGAACAAGCAGTGATGCTTTGCGCCGGGTACGACGGGATTACATTGGTGAGCTACCTCAACCATGTTTTCGTTTCTACAGACTGGCTAGCGAAGGAATACCCCCAGTTGGAAGGGCTATGCGAAGCGATAGTGAAAAAAGTGAATAAAATCGCGGACAGTGCCGCGAACGCAGAAATAGAGGATGCACCTGGTGATTAATGATTGTGGTGGTTCGAGTTACCTCCGACGTCCATAATTGTTCCCGTTGCATCGACGTTGCCATCCACCTTCAGGTTGCCGTTCAACTGCAGGTTTCCATTCAAGGTGACCTGCGGCACATCCAATGTGGCTGAAGGTGCCTTCACCACCACCGGCTCACTCGCCTCAACTGTGATGGTCCGGCCACATTTCAAAAGCAAAGCCCCGACGCAGTCCAACGTCATCACCCCCGCAGCACGGTCGTATGTTGAGACAGTCCCATCGCTGAAGCGCACGTAGTCCGTGTCCTCATCGACAACAGGCGGCGGTTCGGCCGATGAGTAGATCCCTCCCAGGTAAATACCACCCACACCATCAGAGTCCAGCAACACCGCGACCTGTTCGTTCAGTTCAGGCATCAAAGGCCGGCGCTGCGTGCCTTGAGTGTTGCGCTGCGGCACGTTGAGCCAATAGCTCTCAACCCCATCGCGATCATCCAGGCGCACCCGGATGCGACAGGTCAGATAATCCACGGCACTGACTTCACCGTACTCCAGTTCAACCCCCATCAGATGTTCTCCATTATCAGGCGACTGCGTCGTTCTGAATGCCGTAGGTTGCTAACGCCAGGTCCGGCTTGAGGCTCTCTTGAGTCATTGTGATCGAGGGCGCTGAAATGCGGCAGACTGACTTTTCTACGGTGTAACCGCTGCGAGTCATCCGGTGTTGTGAAGAGGTGATCAGGTAATTACCGCCGAGCATACCGGCCGCAACCAAGGTCACCACGTTGCCGCTGAGCAGGTTGGGCCGTCCCATCGCGCTCCAACGGCCGGTAGTGCGTTCGCGGTTGGCCTTGGCCAGTTCGGCTTTGGCTTTCGCCTTGGACTCTTCGGCCGAGGCACTGCGCTTGCGGCTCTTCTTGGTGTCACCGCTGGTGGTCGCCTTGCTTATGCTGCTCGGCACCGCGACGGTTTCACCATTTACGACTTTGTAGGCAATCAGTTGCTTCTTCGCGGGCTCTTTGTGCTTCACCTCGATGGCTTGAGGGATGCTCTTGATCTGATCGCGCAAGTTCACACTGCTTAAGTCCTGGAGTACCAGCGTTGCCACCGGGGCGCCCTTGGCCAGCTCACTGATGGCATGAAAGACCATACGGTTGCCGGCCACCTTGAAGGCATAGTCATATTCGGCTGCCAGGTTGCGCAGGAAGGTCAGATCGGACTCCTGCTGCGTCAGCCGGTCGAGCTTGATCGGCTCAATACTGCCGATCAGCTCCAGCCCCTGACGGGCCGCGATCTGATTGGCCACGGCATCCAGCGTGGTGCTTTCATAGGCGTGGTGTTCGGTGGTGCGCAATGCCGCTTTTATTCCGGTAGCCAGGCCATGAATGGTGATGGTCGAGGGCGGGCAATTCAGCTCAACCTCATCGATCTCAAACCGGCCAAGGGTGCGCAGCGGTTCGCCTTCCCAGCCAATCGACAGGGTCAAGCTGTCGCCATGCCCCGGATACCAGGCATCGCGCCATTTACCCTCTGTGTCCTCCAGCTCGACCTCCAGACTGTCAGCCTGGCCAGTGAGATAGTCGGTGTAGGACAAAGAGATCAGATGCTTACTGACGTTCCGGGTGATGTTGCTCTGCTGATAGGCCAGCAAGAAGCGTGCTTGCGGCACCTGTTTGGGGATCATCGCATCCATGGTGGTAGATCCTCAGTGGTGGCAACGGGCGCAAGAATGGGAATGGCCAGCGTCAACCCCGCTGGCAAGGCAGCAGTAATTGGCACATGGGTGTTGGCCTCAACGATCGGCAAATACCGATGAGCATCGCCGTAGTACTGCCAGGCCAACTGATCCCAACGCTCACCATCCGTTGTGACATGCGTGATAAACATCAGGACTTCCTCGTAAGGACTTGTGCCGCCAGGCCGGCCAACCGGGTCCGGGCGCCGTCCATGGTGCTAAGCGCTTGACCAAGCGACTCTTGGGACGCGGAGAATCGATCAACGATGTTGCCCAGGTCGACCGGATTGAGGGCTGACCGAGCACCCATCACACTGCCCAATACGTTCTCGCTCATTCGCGACAGATCGGAGCCGTCTTCAAGCAGTCCGGCCACTGATTTCAGTCCTTCCAATGGAGCAATGGCCCTGGCTGTAACACCCAGCAATTGTGGGACTTGGCCGAGGATCATTGAGGCGTTGCCGCTCTTGACCGTCTCATACAGGTTTTGCCCCGACTTCAAGATATTCCCGGCAGTTTTCGCATAACCAATCACGGACTGGACGGTACTGGGGGACGGCATCAGTCGCGAGATAAGTCCGGGCTTATCGGCGGTGGCTGCAGACGTTCCGCTCAAGGCTGGATCGAGCAACCCCGGCCGGGCAACCTTGCGAGTGAACGCCCCGGTGTACTCCTTGAGGCTCAATTGAACCGTGGCCGCCTTGATCTGGCCCATGGCCGTCGAGCGACGGATTGCATTGGAGAGGTTGGTGATGACGTAGGCGCCCAGGTATTCGCCACTCCCCATGACAAAGGCCAGAGGCTCATGTTTGCTCTTGGCCAGGCGCAGCGTCCTTAACCGCTCCTCGGGGTCACCCAGGACAGGGTGCAGTTCGATGGTCAGGTTGCACTCATCCAGACCTTCACCGATCCATTCCAGCAAAGGTTTTCCCTGGATACGGGCGTGCTCTGCCCAGTCGGCCGATCCGCTTTGCTCCATGCTGCTGATCCCACCGGCTACGGTGAATTCAATATCACCCAGGATGGCAAACATCAGGCGATCCCCTCATCAGACGGACCGTAGCTACGGCGGCGCTGGTCGTGCATGTAGCGATCCATCATCCGCACGAACTCGCTATAGCCGGCCTGCAGCCCTTGTTGAACCTGCTGCTGCGTATCGGCTCCACCAGGTACGGTGATCTGCGGTGAAAACGTGAAGCTCGCACCGCCGCCCATACCTGAGCCCATTCCCGCCGCTGCGCCTCCAGCATTCCCCATCGTGCTGGCCCTGGAGACATCAGCCGGGTTCGGCGGCGCGAGGTCGACGCCCGATTGTTCGGCCATGCCGAGTGCCGCTTTTCGCACCAGGTCAGACTGCGCACTGATACCGATGGCGGCACCTTCACTGATATTGGCGCCGTAGCCCATGAACACCCGGCTTGGAGACTGGATGCCGAGCGTCTCGGTAAACCAGCCTTTGACCGAAGTCCCGACACCGACCACGGCTTCTTGGGCCGCGCCCAGAGCATTGCGAATGCCATTGACCAAACCATCAATGATCATGCCGCCGAACTCGGTGAACTTACCCGGCAGCTCAATTCCGAAGTAACTCATCACTCCGGCAAAGGCCCTGTAGAAAAGGCCGACTGGGGAAAAGTTGACGATCAAACTCGCCACCCCTACAAGCCCACCTTCAAACGCTTTCGGGATCTCGCTGATTCCCTCCAGGAGCCAGCGCGCCGGGGCCATCAACCCAGATAAGGCGGTGCCAACAGCCCGACCGAACTCTATCCCTGACCAAGTCGCCTTGCCCAGGGCATCACCTGTGACCTGAACGGGGCTGAACAGCTCGCGAAACCAATTGATCACCGGGCCAATGTACGTTCCCAGTTTCGCGAACAGCGGCCCCAGTGGAGCAAAGGCCGTTGAGAAGGCATCGCCGATGGGTTTGAGTCCATCCTTTAAACCGGTGAAAAAACCGATCATCCAGGCCTTGAGGGGCTCCCAGTTTTTGTAGATCGCTAACCCCACTGCAGCGATCAAGACAGCCCCGAGGACAATCGCCCCAACAATCAGCCCAATCGGATTGGCAATCATCACCGCATTCAAAAAAGCCATGGCACCCGACAATCCGGGAAGCACGGCAGTGAGTGCCGTGACACCGGAGGTGAAGGGCGCAAGTCGAGTGGAGATCAGAGCACTCTTGAGCAAAGTGGTCTTGCCCGACAGCACCGACATGGTGGTGCCTACACCGTTGAGGGCGGAAGCACCGAGGTTGACGCCATACTGCAATGCGATAAAGCCCAGTTTGAGTGCAGCGACTCCAGCAACCGCTTTGATCACACCACTGACTAGCCCTGCGTTCTGTTCCGTCCAGGTAGCAAATGAGCGAATGAGTGGAACGGCTGCGTTGGTAATGTCCAGCAACGCTGGAAGCATGATATTACCCAGCGTGATTCCGGCATCGGCAAGTCCAATTGTCAGCGCTTTTAGCTGCTCTTTAGGACTCTCCATTCGCTTTTTGAAGTCGACATCGAGCCCGCCTTTGTCGGCAGCATCAACACTGCCTTGCTGGATACTCGTAAGGTCTTGTTGATTTGCCATTGCCGGACGGATAAATGACAGTACTTGCTGGTCGGCGAATAACTCACCTAGTTTGTAGGCCTCATTCAAACGATTAAGGGCGATCTGGCGCTCTTCGTCGTCTTTAATAGTCATGGCGTTTTGAAATTTGCCGGCAGCTTCTGGCCCCTTAGTTCCGACGTATTGAGTAATGACCTTCAACATGGCCTGAACAGGAGTAAGCCCATCCCCAACAAAGTTCTTCATTGAGGTCGTCAAGTCTATACCTGCACCTGCAAAGGACTTGAGGGTATCTGCGGCGGTGAGTTTTGACAGGAAGTTTTTAAAGTTGTTGGCCGCTTCATCGTTGCTGCCAGCACCCCGGCGAGCGATTTGCAACGAAGCGCCAATCTCGGCCACTGCGCGCTCCCCAGTGATACCCAGTGCGGCAAACTGCGGTGTGAGCTGCGGCAGCCATTTGGCCATATCCGCCAATTCGAACTGACCTTTTTTGCCCGCAAAGGCCAGCATGTTCATTGAACGTTCAAGTCCCGCCGCACCGATACCGAGGTTGTCATTCAGTGCGATGGCCACCGACCCTAAATCGTCCATGCTGGCACGAGTAGCCGTAGCTGTTTTGGCCATCACGGGAGCATAGGCAGCCAACTCCTGGGCACTGGAGATCCCGCCCGCTATAAGCACCGCAGTGCCTTTGGCCACGTCGGTTTGGGTCTGATTCCATTTCAGAGCCGAGCCCCGCATTACCTCGCTGAGCCGAGCTTCTTCGCCAGCATCAAAGCCGCCAGTTATCGCGATGTCATTGGTCTGATCTTTGAAGTCGATGGCTGTACGCAGCGACTGAACAACTGGCGCACCGATAACTGCGGCTGTACCCGCCGTCTCCATGGCTTGGCCACGCAGCTCGCCACGCTTGTTTTTTAGCGTTTCGCCACGAGCGATGCTGGTGTTGAGGCGTTCCTGCTTGATTTTGAGCTGTTCAATACTACGACCGACCTGGTCGTATTGCCTACGTAGATGCTCGACCCCATTACCACCGCGCGCCAGCGAGGCTGACAGTTCAGTACCGATGAGTTTTTGCTTGGCTGTTAACCCGTCGGTGGCTCGGCCCAGTTGTTGGACCGTTGACTTTGCCGAGCCAAACGCGGCGCTCAAACTGCTGGAAACAGCGCCGCCGATCTTTAACCCAACAAGAACTTCATTGGCCATGGAGTGCCCAGCTATAGATAGGATGGTAGGTGCATCGCCCTGCAAGAGGGCGACACGACATTGCGAGGGAGTAACATGGCGGGGGCGCTATTATTTGTTCATCTGTTCGATCCGGCGATTGATCTCGCGCCTACATGTCTCGACCCAACGCCAGTAGTCCACCATGTCCAGTCGGGCAGTCTCAGACGGCTGCATCCTCAGCACCAACAACAGCGCCTCGTCCCAGGACTGCAGCAAGGTCTCTTCCGTTGGCCATTTCCCGGAACACCTCGGTGGCTGACTTAGAGTCAGCGATATCGAATTCACCGAGGTCCTCCAGCGTGATGCCCAGCATCTTCGAAACAAGCATGTCTTCCAAACCGGCTTCGTCTTTGACGACGGCCTGCGCGGCGCTGATGTCCTTGCGTTTGAGACGCTTGATAGGCAGCTTCGAGATCGTCTCGCCGCTGGCACTTTGGAAAGGAAATTTGAGGGTAAAGCTGATTGCTTCGGCCATCTTTGTTGCTCCAGGTTGTCGGTCTGATCGACTGCTATGAACGAGCCCTGAGCATCGCACCTGGTCGTGGCGCTGACTTTTAATCGAGTTTAAAGAGAAGCCCCGCACGATGGCGGGGCTTCGGGTTGCCGTCCTGGCGACTCCAATCCGTTGGAGTAGTCCTGGTCATGCATCAACATTTACCTGGCTAAATCACGCCTGCCCGATGTTCTGCCGGTACTTGGCCAACTGATCTTCGCCACCCACACGGAAGATGTTGGCCAGGTAATCCAACAGAACCACCTCCCGACCATCGAGTACTTGTCGGACGTACGTCGCCGAAAATGGCGTCTCGTACTTGGTCGGGTCTCGCGGCTTGTGACTGCCCAGCTGAAACTCCTTGCCGGTGATGGTCATCATCGTGACCAGCGCGATCTCGTCGATCAGGCCGCCGTTGTTGAAAACCTGGACGTTGGAACGGCACTGCAACTGGACGCTCTTGAATGGCGTGACCAGTTTGACTGCGGCGTCGTAGTACATGCTGTTCCAGGTGATCTTGCCTTCCAGCTTGTCGATCCCGTCAGGCAGCTCGATCAGACCAACCATGCCCAGCCCCTGAAAGTCGCTGGTCACAGTCTTGATCGAGCCCAGATCGATCTCTTCGGCGCGGCCGAAGAAACTTGCGCCATCAAGATAGATGGCTGCGTTCGAAACGCGGTGTGCGCTAAAACCTGCCATTTATGCGGCTCCCAGGTTGACCAGGTATTCCCCGGTAATTTCAGTTTCAAAGGTTCCGCGCTCAAATGGCAGCGGCACCGTCAGCTTGTAGTTGAACAGGGCATGGCCCAGTTCCAGCTCGGTCTGTGGGTTGCGTGCAGGGTCATACCAGCACTCGCCACCGATCAGTGCGCCGTCGCCGATCAGCTTGCGCATGAACAGGTTGACGCTTTCCGTGATGCTGGTGATCAGCGAGCTGGTGATCGGCTGGTCAACGAACTGCAGCGAGCTGTAGCGAATCGACTCGTCTATCACGTCCTTGGTGCGCCGCACGTTTTCGAAGTTACGCATGTGCGTCACGGTCGGCCAGGCAGCAGTGCGGTTGCCCCACAGACGCAGGCCGGTGCCGAACGAGTTGAACACCGTGGTGATGCCGTTTTCATTGAGCAGGTTGACCTCGCTGCTCGCGTCGTCCACGCGTGCGGTCAAAGGTCGCTCCAGACCGATTACGCCCACCAGCTCCTGGTTGGAGCTGCTCCACCAGTAGCCTTTGTCGTTGTCGATTTTGGCCCGCAAGCCAGCGGCGCGGATTGACAGCGGCTGCAGGCGCTCGCCGTCAGTGACGGCGTCATACACTTTCACGTGCGGATAACACAGGCGGACACGGTCGCTGCTGGAGTTGAAGTTGATGGCACCTGCCGGGCCTCGCCCAGCGATCACCTGCTGCACCGTGGTGCCGATAGGAGCGTCAATGTAAGTGACCGCACCGACCTGGCCAGCGGCAGCGATCAAGTCAACGCTCACCGAATTCAAAGTGCTGAAGCCTGGCGCAATGAAAATCTTCGCGAAAAAGCCCATCAGGTTGTAGCTGTCCTGGAACGCCTTCAGGCCGGTGCGACGGCCGGCGATAGTGACAGCCCCGATGATATCGGCAGGCGTGACCTTGCTCGGGTCGGCGTGGGTGTAGCTGGCTTTTACCTGGGCATTGGCAGGAATGGCTCCTGTCGCCAGACGCTTCACCCGGCCGGTGAGCAGGGTCACCGTGTAGTCAACGTCGAGCACATACGTGGTTACCGCATCCGCGGACTTCAGTTGCAGCAGTTGCAACGCACCGTGCTCCAGCTGCAGCAGGTCGTTATCCCCGAACTGTTTCACCTGGTCGACCACACTGGTGCGGTGAACCGCCGGATCGAGCACGTTGATCACCAGCACCGTACCGGCGCCGAAGTCATAGATGCCCTCCAGCGCTTCAGGAATGCTGAAGCCAGTCAGGTGTGAACCGAACTGAGCCGCGTCCTTATCGTTCAAGGACAGGGTCAGTTCATTGACCGGACCGATGGGCGCCGTGCCGATCAGGGCGATCACCGCCGACTTGACCACCCGAATGGCCCGAGGGCCGCGCTCGACCTCGGTGGTTTCAATGCCGTGCAAATAGTTAGCTGACATCGAGCGTCACTCCTGTTCAGTTGTCTTGGATGCGACTGTTTTCTTGCCAGCAGATTTCTCTGCAGACGGCAGCAGCACCAGGTGCTTGAGTTCCAACAACACCTGGGTGTACTCGTGATCGGCCGGCAGCTCGACGACCTTTCCAGGGAGCAGTTGCACTTCAAGCAATTCGCGGGTATCGCCTACCCGCAGGGAAGCCGCGCTTGGCGGCCCGGTGTAGGTGTAGCGGGTAAGGTTCATAGTGGTTCTTCATATTGAAGGTTGGGTGGGAGCGCCGGCCCTGCTGGGTACGGGGCCTGTACTTGAGTGGCACGCACGGAGAAGTCCTGACCGTACTGCCAAAGCCCGGTAATCTGTCCGATGAACTGCTCGGCAACGGGGCGACACGCCTGATCGCAATGCGGCGCAAACCAGCCCGTCAGGCAAGTGCGTATCTGGTCAAGGAAACTGATCACACCGTCCTTGCCATTGAGCTGGCGAAACACCAGGGTCAATCGGATAACGACGTTGCGTGCCTGGAACATCGCGTCGCCAGCTTCAGATCCGCCGAAGGTCGATTTGCCGTAAGCCAGCAAGATCGCCCCACGTGGGTGGTTGAGGCGGTAACCCGCTGGGTTCTCGGGGAACAGCTCGACCATCAACGACTGCCCGAACTGTTCCTGCAGTCGGACACGCATCGCATCGAGTAGCTGCTCTGTTTGGGTTTTGGGCTGGGCTGTGCTCATTAATAGCGCTCCCATAGATCGCCACCAAACTGCTGACGACGGGCGCGAGTCCGAATCTCGCCCGGTTCTGGTGTTGCTTGACCGCTGGGCATGCCCAAGGTGACTACACCATCGCGGATACTTTCCAGGAGCTTGATGGTGTCTTTACGATTGTCCTTCACTGCATCGGGCAAGGCGCCCTCGGGGCGGCGCTGATACAGCCAGTGCCGCGCCAGGTACACCACGGCATCGCGCAAGACAGTTGGAACCGGATCGAGTGGCAAGTCGTAGCGACCACGAAGATAGCCATCGACCAGCTCTTCAGCCTGCCGGACGCTGTCCTCGATGACGCCCTCATTCGGCGCCATCGCAGCAGGATCATCGTTGGAGAGCTGAATCAGCGTCATCTCAGGGATGGCGTTGCCGACGTCGGCGCGAGTGCAGTAGCGCATGGTCGACCTCAGATGCCCCGAACGATGCGGATAATGTCACCGGCCGCAGTAGCGGCATCCATGGCAATGCCGTTGGAGGCTCCAGCTGCGAGTTTCACCGCACGGCCAGAGGCGTCCGATTCCACCTGGTCACCAGCAGCCAATGCGGCGCCGCTGGTAATCAGGCAGATGCCCAGGACATTAATCGGTGCCACGCTGTCCGCCTCAGTGTCGGCCGCGACCGTTCCAAGCGACTTGGCCCCCGCCGCGCACAATGCCCCTGCAAAGCTTGCAAAGCGGAAGCGAGGCAGATCGACCACAGCGACGAGCGACGTAGTAAGAACAGGTTGTTGAGTCTTCATTTTTCGCTCCGAGACGGTTCGATAATTCGGCGATGCAACAACTGATTCGCCTCCTTATTGCTCAAGAAAATTTCGTCGCCCTCGTGATACCAGGCGTCGTTATGCAGCACGGACGACACGTCGGTCACCAGGTAGCCAGCCAGTTCCGGCGTGCCCGTGACATCACCAAGAGCAGCTGCATCAGCAGCCGGCGCGCTTGGTGAGGGGATTGCCGGAGCCGCTGGTACAGCCGGATCGCTAGGCTGTTCGCCCGTTGCTGCTGGGCCTGTCTGCGCAGGTGCTGCAGTAGCTGGTGCACCTGCAGTGGATTGGTTGACATCACCCTGAGCCGCACCAGCGGCCTTTTCCGAAGTGCTGTCCTGACCTTGCTCTGTCTTCTTAGCAGCCATGGAAACCTCAGCCGTTGATGTCGGAGATCAGGTAGCCGGCGTCCGACCCCACGACCACAGGCTTATAGATGTCGGTGTTGCGCACGTAGCGAACCTTGCCGCCAGCCGTGTCGAAGGTATCGATTTCAGGCATACCCTTACGACGCAGCGTGTAACCGAAGCTCGGCTCTTCGTAATCCGCTTGTGAACCACCCGCTGGCTTGGCGACATAGGCCAGGGTGAGGTTGTCGCCCCAGATATCGGAGGTGTTGGAGGCACCAGAAAGGGCTTCGCCAATCAGGATGTTCTCGATACCGAACAACGCCTTGAGGTGCTCGACGGTAATCAGCTTGCGCTCATCGGCACCGAGGGCAGCCCACAGCTTGGGGTGAAACTTCAACGACTGGTATACCGAGGCACCCATGGTCATGGTGTTGGGGCGAATGCCAATACGGCTACGGATCACTTCCTTGCCGTTTTCCACCACACCGATGGGGTCACCGCCGCCGTTGCTCCATTGGCTGGAGCCGGCCAGAGTGACTTTGGCGCCTACCGCAAAGGTGCTCGGATTCTGTGCGAGCTTGGCGCAGGTCACCTCACGGCGCAGATCGATGACATTGACCACGCGCTTAGACGCCCGAGATTCAGCGTCGAACATGGACTCGTTCTGCTCGCGGTAATCGACGGGATAGGCGATGTCATGTTCGCGCAGCACTACATCCAGACCGTCGACATCATCTGGCGTCATGATGTTGGACTGGGCACGGATGGCCCGCTCGGTATCGTAAAGCTCGAAAGCCTCTTTACCGAACAGCGGGATGACGCCAGCTTCCTTGTCCATCAGTGCGATGGGAAACAACCCCTCGCCGATGTACTGGGCATTGCGATAGCCCCGCGCCAGATTGGTGAGGACCGGGTCAACGATCCGCAGTTTGCTCAAACGGTCAGCCATGATGACTCCTAGTTACTTGATGAGCTGGCGAACAGCCGACTCGTAGGGAATGTTTTTGTCCGCTGCCAAAGCACTTGCTCGGTTATGCAAGCTCAGGCGATCCGGGTCGGTGTTCTTCTCGGCGAACTCCAGATCAACGCTGACATTGCTGTCGCCTTGACGGACTTTGCTCGCTTGCTCGGCAAAGTCGATCTGTGCGGGCAGGTCGTCGAAGATCGCCTTGAGGCCCTCGATCACCGGCTTGCGCTCTTTGCCTTCGCCGAACTCCAGCGGTTCATCGCCGGCTTCGGCGAAGTCCAGGGCAGCAATTAGCGCGGCAGTGTGTTTAGGCAACAGCTTGCCCGCACCGACCAGTTCTTCAGCGAACGCCAGATTCTTGGTATGGCGTTGATCGGTCTGATCCTTTCGCTGCTGAGCCAGGTGTGTATCCAGCGCGGTTTGGAGTCGCTTGTTTTCCGCCGTCAGGGCGGCCTGTTCCGTTGGGGTCACGGTCTTTTCCTCGGGGATGGTTTTGCGGGGTTGGGTGGGTTCGGCGAATGAGGGGCGGGCATCTTCGCGGAGTGCCTCTGCGGCCAGGTTGTCCACGTCCCAACCTGGTACGACCTGGTCAGCCGCTTCCTGGCCGAACTGACCAATGAGCCATTCACGTAAGCGACGGAAGACGCCGGCCGTGATGCTGTCGCCGAAGTCGCCAAACTCGATGACGCCTTCCTCATCTTCTGCCAGCTCGATAGGCCGCAGACCTTTCACCGAGGGAGGTTGCGCACCGAGGAAGCCGACATGGCGCAGGTAATACACACCCGGTACGGGATTGTTCGCGGCGTCGGGGTGATAGAACGAAGCGGAGATTTTCTTGTAGCTGCCGTTTGCCACCTGTTCCGCGAACGCCACATCGACCTGTTGCGTTTCGGCCATCAGACCCTGTGCGGCTGCCGACAGGGTTTTGACCCAGCCAGCGGCCGGCGCGTCGTGTTTTGGGTGGCCAATGACCAGAGGGGCTTCGTGCAGCGCCGGGTCATAGGCACGCACTGTCGCGGCCAGATCAGACTCGCCGAAAGTGATACTGACGCCGTTCATGGCGACGTGCGTACCAGGCTTGAAAATGTGGAGTGGCTTCATGGGCTGTGCGCTTCGGTTGAAGGTGATACGCACAGCCTGGGCCAATGGAAGGCCTAGGACTTTTAATCGAGTTTAAAGAGTGTTGCGCAGGGCTTGTTGCGGTCGAGGTGTAACGAGCACCCGCGTGGTGTGGTTGGAGTAAGGCGGCAAGGCTTTATAAAGCTTTTACAACGATCTTGACCCGTAAGGTTCGATGAACCACAGCCACATACGCGCTCAGGCGCTTCTAAGGGGCTTACAGGCGAGCGGCTTTTTCCAGGTGATGCATGGCCAGTTCCAGGATGGCGTCTTCAGTCTCGGGCTGCAGCTCGCCCTCGGCGTTCATCGGCAAGTATGGGCGACCTGGAATGTCGCCCCACAGATGTGGAAAGTCCGATTTGTCACCACCGAACTGCATCATCGCAGCGTAGGGTTTGTTGCTACCGACCAGGGCTGAGCTATCGGTCGCGTGAGTGGTGATTGAGGCAGCCAGACCAGCCGCACTGACCTGCAGCATCTGGCCAGGCCAGTTACCGTTTTTTTCACGGCGGGTGGTGGTGACATCGGACAGATCGGCCCAATCGGGGCGACCTTCGTTTTCGAAGTTCTCTTCAGTCTGGCTGCCCAGCTCAGCAGCAATACCGCGCATCAGTGGCGCGAGATCACCCACGGCCCACTCAACCTTACGCAGGGCGGTCTGCAAACGTTGATGGTCCAATTCGACGGTGAACATTTGAAACCTCCTAAGCGGCCGCCTGTTTGCGTTTGAGCATGTCGGCAAGGCCAGTACCTGGTGCATGGTTGAAGCCAGGATCAGTGCGGAATGTTACGGCTTTGCCTGCCGCGTCGGTTGTACGGAGCCCAGTGACCGTCGCGGTTCTGATCTCTCCGGTACGCTTGTCGGTGCCGGTTTCCACGGTCTCGGTGAACATACGCCCCTCGCTCGACACGACCTTCAAACCCCGGCGTTTCACTGCGGCTTCGCTCAAGGCGACCACACGGCAGCGACAGTTGAATCCGTTGGGCGGGAAGATCGCCGACCAGATGGGGTCATCATGACGGAACACCTGCCCGTGCAGCGCCCGGTGACTCGGCCGAGTCTTGCCATCCAGGATGGCGATGTACATCCAGTACGGATGGGTATCGGTGGTTTCCTCCATGCTGGCCTTGCGACCGGCCATGTAGGCGCTCTGCAGGTTGGTTTGGTAGATCGTCTTGAGGCGGCGCGGACTGCCCAACTGGACCAGTTCACCGACGCCTTCACTGTCGACAATGACCTGTTGCCCCCACCAGCCCTGGGACTCCAGGGTGGGCTGCAAAGCGGTGATGAATTGCTTGAGGGTTTGGCCATCCTGTAGCGCGGTTTCCAGAGCGCCGCGAATGTCCGACAGCAGGTCAAGGCGCATGGCCTTGGCCACGGTGAAAGATTGGTCATGCGCCTGGTCGAGCATTTCCTGCCAGTTCCAGGTGATCGCATAGCCTTTGGATTTCAAGTAGGCCATGGCGTTTTCCGGCTCAAGGCCGAAGATGGCTTTGAGGTCAGCCGGGCTCGGGGCTTTCGTGGTGGTCGCCATCAGTCTTCCCGATCCGCGCTGGCATTCAAGCGGCCCCAGACGTTGGCCACGAACAACAGACGCGTGAGATTTTCCTGAAGCGCCTGGTCATCCATCTGCGGGAAGGCTTCGGCCAACAGGCCGAGGGCTTCGGTATCGGTGCGTGCGCGCAACAGCGCCTCGATCACTGGGGCAATGATCTGCTCGCTCTGATCCTGGAGCAGTTCGGCGGGCAGACTGTTGATGACCTGGTCGAGCGCCACCTGGTCGAGGATGGGTTTCAGAGTCGACTCGGCAAACTCCGAGGACGCTGGTGGCAGAGTCTCATCCAAGTCGCCTTCCTTGAGGTTGTAGGTGCGCATCCAGTACTGCGACGTGAACTTCACGCCCGATTCGGCCAGCGATTTGTCGCGGTCGGCCTGAGTCTTGTCGATCTCTTCCTGTTCCCACAGCTCGTACACTGGGGCCGCGACGTTTTCGCCAAAGTTCAGATCGACGATCCGACGAATGATCGCGTTCATGGTCGCGGCAACAATGCCCTTGTCACCATCACGGATCTCGCGGACGACTTCCAAACCTGCCGTCGCGCTCGCCTTGTTGCTGCTGGCCTCGGTGGTTTGGTTCTGTCCCAGCAGGCCGACGTTGATCTCACTGCGGCAGTAGACCAGCAGTTCGCGGTAGACCTCGGCGCTACCGGCCTTGCCAGCGGCCTCAACAATCTCGACGCTGGAGTCATTTGGGATCGCGGCTACAGCGTCCTGGACCATCGCCTCCAGGCTGTCGAGCAGCAGATCGGTTTCACCTGAAGTGGCACCGCGTGGGTGCTTGCCAATCACCCAGGGCGAACCGTACTTCTCGGTGAACTGGACCCAGAACTTCAGCCCGCCCTTCATGAAGATCACTGGCCAGAAGCACATCGACAGATCAGCGAAGCCATACGGGTTGTTATAGGTCGCGTCCTGGCGGGCCACGACAAAGCGTTGCGGATTGCACAGCTCACCGGTCAACCCCGCATCGCGGGCACGAAAGCGCAGGTTGTTGTCCTGGTCATACAGGAACCACTCAGCAGGCTTGCCCAGCAGATCCTCAGGAACAAGGTTCAGCCCAACTGGACGCCACATCAGTTCGATGGGCTGAAACCCAAATAACGGCGCATCCAGCATCTCGCGAATGATTCGATCAAGATCAAGGTCGGTCAGCCAATCACGAATAAAACGCTCAACCCGAACAGGCGAATCGCCGCGCTTCAAATCCCGCTCCAGGGCGAGCACCGACGACTTGCGGCGACGGATGTTGCCACCGACCAGAGCAGAGCTGCGCAGGTCACGATAGACCGTGATGTCCTTGCCCTGGGCTTTGAGGATTGGGTCGGGGTTCGGGAGGTACATACCCAGCGCCTGTGCATCGAAGCTACGGGCTCGGCTGGCAATATGGTCGGTTAACCCCTTGTCGCGCTTCGGCTCGGCGAAGCTGACGAACTCGGTGGGGGTAACCCACACACCTTTACTTTTCATGCGTACCCCTGAGTCATGCGGGCGCCCTGACGTGGGCGGCGGGATTTAACGGAGACCGGACCTGACACCATCTCCAGGGTCGCGAAGTTAGCCAACATACCGGCCCCCGCGAAGTCTCCGTGGCGATGCAATTCAGGATCTTTGAGATCTTGTGAGCGGGCCTTCATGACCATTGGAATGCCGTCCACCGTTTCGATGGAGCGCACGTCCTGTTGCAGCGAGTCGTCCCTGGGCAGAGTGATCGTGCCGTCTTCAAAGAGTTGAATGAACTTCGGCATCCAGGCGCCGTACCAGGCTCGGCTGAGTTTGACCTGCTGAATGCGATCACGACCAAACTCATCTGCAGTGTCTTCGGCCAAGGTCTCGCCGTTGCCGGTGGCGTCCAACGCAGCACCAACAAAACGTGGCAGACGGCGCAGGATGTAGAACAGGATCTGCTGCTGTTGACGGGTCGGCACCTTGTGCATCTCCACCACGAAGGGCACATCACGGTGCCGCGCCTGGTCGACAGACATGGGACAGATGATCGAGAAGTCCCGGTGGCGGGCGTAGTCCATGCCCAGGTAGTGCCGCAGCTCGGGCGTCAGCTGCAGCAACAGCGGCGCGAGGTAACGCTCGATCCAGTCATCGACATACGCTTCACGGCGGGCAAGTGACTGCAGGGTAAAATCATCGTCCAGTGCCAGACGTAGCACTGTCCGATCTGGGCGCATGGCGTCCTCAATCCATACACCTGGAATGCACACGCCGTTGCCGTCACGGGGGACCGCATCCAGCTCCTCGCGCATTTGCGCCTTGCGTGGGCCATAGGCGTTACGGATTTTCTTGTACCAGGCTTCCTTGTCTTCGGCGGTTGCAACCTTGCCGCTCATGAAGCACACACGCTCGAACAATCCATTGGCCACGGCGTCGTCAAAGGTGGCGCGATAGACCTGGGCACTGTCGCCGTAGCGCTGGTCCCGGATGTCGTTGACCATCTGGTTGAAGGGGTTACCCTTGCCATTGTGGGTGCTGATGATGACGATACGTCCGCCCCAGATCAGCAAGGCAGTTGCGGCATCGAGTACAGCCGACACGTCTCGGTGAAACGCGGCCTCATCGATAATGACCTTACCCTGCAAGCCACGCACGCCGGCCGGGTTACTGGACAACGCGACGATCTTGAAGCCCGATGCGTAGCGGATACGGTAGGCATTGATCTGCCGGGTGTTGCCCGCTTCGTCCTGGTCGTCGAAGAGAAACTCCTCGATCTCGCTGACACCCGAAGCCTGCGCCTCAGCCATCACCCGGCTGAACTTGGCGCAGTAGCCAATGAACTCCAGACCTTTTTCCTTGGTATCGCCGATGTAGAAACAGTCCATGCCGCCTGCGACTTTTTGCGAGGCGGCGGTAATGACCGAATCCAATGCCTCTGCGAAGGTTATGCCGGTACGGCGGCCTTTCTCACAGAGTTTAATCTGCGCGTCGATGCTCAACCATTGCGACTGGTGGGCCATCAGAATTCCTTCGTCGAGCGGGTTGTAGCCCTCAGGAATTTCCCGGACGCTCGGCGGTAGCTCGTCCCACTCGACGACACGCAGCGTGCTGGATGACGGTTTCATTGCTTCACGCCCAGGAACTGCTTACGCCAGAACATGGCCTGTTCTTCCGTCATACCTTTGGCCTTGACGGCACTGTCCAGCTCCGCTGACTGCTCCCGAAGCAGCCGTTCACGGCCTGCTTGTTCGGCGGCCTGACGCTCTTTCATGCTCAACGTACGAGCCTGCATGGTGTTCTTGGCAGCACGCGCCAGCTCGGCCACTTCCTTGGTCGTGACATCATCCTTTTCGTGGGCACCCATGGCAGCCTGATATGCCAGGGTCGAGATGGCCTCAACGAGTAAGGCGCCAGTCTTGTCGGTGGCGTCCTCACCGAAAGCGCCAACAAAGGCTTCTGCCTGTTCACGATGCTGGCGGGCCTTCTCGGTCAGCAGATCAAAGCCCATTTTGAAACGACCGAGCGCGCTTCGACTGGGGGCTTTCTCGTTGGGGAAGCGCGCCTGGATATCGGCGAGCATGTCATCCAGCGTCATGCGATCTTCGCGCAGCAGCCTCTGGATGTACGCCTTGACCATCGGCGGCAGGCGATTAATGGATGACTTGCCCGCCATGGTTACGCCCCCGGCCGCTTGATGCCGTGGACGCGAGCGCGCCCTGCAGCAATGTCCTGGCCGCGCTCATTGAGCGTGGCCACCAGCACCGGACCAACCTCGGCAACAGTCAACGCGCCTTGCTCGGCCAGCCAATGCATTTCGGTTTTCACCTGGTCACGGCTGAGGGTGTGACCGTAACTATCCAGTGCCATGGTCAGAACTGAGCTGTTGGCGCGATAGGCCGTCATCTCGACCAGCAGGCGCAGGATCACCAGGCGAACGTCCTGGCGGATAAAGTCGGCGTATTGGCTCATGCTTTTTCTCGCAACAAGTAATCATTGATCCGATCCAGCGAACGGGCTAAAGGGCCAAGCGCATCCTTGACCCCCGACAGTTCGGCACGTACGGCTTTCATATCCCCCAGCAGATCGGTCACGGCCGTCTGGTCTGGAAGATGGCGAACGTGCTCTTCAATGGCGACGATGCGGGTGCGCAGTTCCAGCAATTCCTGGGCACTTGCGGCGTCGCGTTTGGTCATCCAGGTGTAGATGCCGAGTACCGTCAGGACCAGCCACTGCACTGTCTGGAAGCCGAAGTTGAGTTCGTTCAAGTTCATTCAAACCCCCGAGTGGCCAAGTGTTCCAAGGCGTCTATGCAATCAAAACAATGTTCGGTACCAGGCTCCGCCTGGCGACGATCTTCGGGAATGGCGTCACCGCATTCCTCGCAGCGGTAGGCCGAGCGACCCGAGCGCCTCTGCAAGCCGCTGCGTCGAACGCGAAGTACGGCCTCATCGATGTCGTCTTCTTCTGTAGCGTCTTCAGCTACATCCATAGGGCGTCAGTCCTTTTCGTTGAGATCAAGCAGGGCATTGAGTTGGGCCAGGTTGGATCGGGCCCACACGCCGTAGTCCTGGGCGTGGGCAAGAATGTCGGCGGCAGTGACGCCGCTTTCCAGTAGCTCGGCGTCAGTGCCGGCGGCGGGCCAGGTCGCTTTTTCAGAAGTGGTGGTAGCGGTGCCTGATCCTGAGGCGGGCACACCGAGGGCGGCGTTGTAGTCGCGCAACCAGCCAGCAGTGAATACGCAACGAGGGATAGGCACAGCAGCAGCGCCAGGCGCGGCAATGTATTGGGTCGTGACATGGGGAATGCGCTCCTGGAGCTGGCGTTTTTCTTCTGTGAAGCGGGCGACCGTGGCATACAGCAAGGCCTCGGTTTCGGTGGCACGGGTGACTTGCTGCAGCAACTGCACGCGGTTGGCGGTCTCGGTGGCGAGCGCCTGTTCCGCGTGAGTGGTTTTGAGTGACTGCAGCTCGGAGTCGCCCAAGGCCTGGGCATACCGAAAGCCGAAGCCATACGCGATTGAACCGACCGCCGAGGCACTGAGCACGCAGGCCAGGGCGACGGTTGTCAGCCCTGACGGCAACCGATCAAGCACGTCCATGTTGATGCCTCGCACGGTTACGGGATTTACGCGCACGACGCTTTGCTGCAGCGATGCCGGTTTTGCCATGGGTACTAGGAGGCATGACGCTGGATCTGATCCACGTGCCAGCGGCCGTACTCGGGATGGTCCAGCGCCAAGCCCCAATCAAGCCCGCCATCAGTGCGCCGAAGGTTCGACCAAATAGGTTCAATTTCATGGCTGAATCTCCTGATCAGGACCTTGTTTGATCAGGCGAGCGACGAACAGCAGCAAGCCCAAACCACTGTTAAACGCGGCGTAGGCCCTTGGCGAAAGCTGTGCCTGCCACAACGGCAGCAGCTCAAGTTGAGCGAAGCCAAACAAGGCGATCAGCACGCCGAGTTGGACGCTGTAGAGTTTGTAGCAGCACCGCCAATCGCAGATCAGTTTCATGCGGGAACTCCCGCACCGTGCTGCACGCCACGCTCGATGCCAGCTAGGGCCAGCCCGTCCGCGATCACCGATTCGCCGTACCACTGACCGCCTGGCAATGGACCCGAGCCGTTTTCGTGACGAATGATCGCCAGCACCAGGGCGCGCATGGCGTCGTATTGATACACGTCGACGCCTGCAAAGTCTGGGTCGAGCCCCATGGCGCGGGCGACTTGCAGGGTGTAGGCCTTAGTATCGTTTTCGGAGGCCGGGGCCCAGCGCTCAATGATTTCGCGCACGCTGTCGATCCGGCTGCCATCAGCGGCCAGACGCTTGTCCTGGTAGGTGATCAGTACACGAGCAATAGCCCGAATGCCCCAGCGCGGACCATTGAACTGGACGAAGTTGGTATCGGACTGCGCAGCAGCCATACCTTGCCAGCGCACACCTTTGGCATGACGAATGTTGCCGGGATTGAAGTTGCGGATACCGCGAGGGGTTTCGGGTCGCATGGGACGCCTCCTGTAATGGCGCCGCCAGTTTCGGACGCCAGAAATACACACGCCGCCATCATGGGCGGCGTGGTACAGGAGGGCTTTTAATCGAGTTTAAAGAGATCGCTGCTTATAAAAACTTCTCTACTTGCTCAATTAATCACTCCAGTTGCTCGGTAGAGTCCACGGCCACCAGCGACCGCATCCGAGTGCGTGCTTCCTTGAATACGATTCACCGCATACAAAGACAGCAGCTCGGCACAATCCTGTTTGGTTTTGGCGCCAAGAAGCACAGCATTGGCTCCTTCGATTACATCCGTAGCCTCAGCATAGTGACCTTCAGCGCGAATTTTCTTGGTGATGAACCATGCGATGTTGGCGAGCTTTTCCTCATTTTCGACACTGCATACGGTTAGGCCTCTTGTGAGTGCAGCTTGTGTGCGCGCCACCTCTGGAGAGCTACTTTTAACCGTTCTATCTAGGCTCAGTGTAGTGAGCTTTTCGGCAACGGTCTCCGCACTTGCTGCCATGGAGCAAAGTGAAGCCAGAATAAAAAATAAAACTTTCAAAGGTAATCTCCCTATTTAACAGTCCGAAGAGGACAAGCTGGCGTAGTACGCGTTTCATGCTTTCAACTAGAACAGAATCCCACCAATAAGCAGGCCCAGGCAAAATAACCCTGCAGCATTCTGCCGATTCTGCATCACAAACATTCGGAGCGTCACCGGTCTGATTTCAGGGGCTTGAGGTTCGGTTTGTATATTCGGCCTAAAGCTCATAACAAACTCTAGTGTCTTTTGGAGCTGAGGTTTTTGTAGGTTGTTGAGCTGAGTACGACCAAAGTTCAACTCACAAAAATTATTCAACTCGGTCCTGGCATCTTTTTCAGTCACTGCACGCAGGACTTTTCCGACCAGCCGACGCTTATCAGCTTCTTCCTGCAAGCGCTCCAGCCTTGTTTGCATCACATTGCGTGCATCAATGAACTGCTCTGCCGTGATTTCAGAGATGGAGGTCACTGCCAGCTGTGCATGGACCGTACGCCAGACATCACGGGGATCATCACCTAGCTCCTCGCACTTGACACGCAATACATGGAGCTCTTTACGTTGAGCAGACACCAAGCCCCGAGTTTCTGTCTTGTCGACGACATGGATGTTGACCCCATAGTTATTGATATCGCCCGCAGCCGCCTGGCCTACACCGCTATGAAAATCTTGGCTCATTGGCTACTCCTTAGCAGTGTCCCTTCCTACGTTGAAAACCACAGGTTTGTGATTCGTTATATCTCCCCCCACGGCTTGGCCAACTGGACCATTGAATGTCTGTTTAGACTTTTTTGGTTTGGGAGCTTCTTCCGCATTTAGAGCGGCTGTTACCGCCTTTTGAACCGCTTTTGGTGCAGTTCTGAATCTTTCCAGCATGGCTGCTTCATCGCCACTCAAGGCGCTTGCCCCACGCTCGCCAGTCACGACGTACATCACGTCCATGCCTAGTACTCCCTGCAACGCCATAAGGCTGTTGAGAGGAGCGTTTCCCTTTGCCATCCAGTTATAGATCGTGTTCCGAGCTACCCCGAGATTATTTGAAATGGCTGTCACACCACCGATCCGCTCGACCTCAGTCTCAAAGCGCTCTCTAAAATTACTCATTTAAATGAGCGTCTCCGCTTGTATTGCTCATTATTTTGAGCAATCATGATTACCACAAACTACTCATATCTTTGCATCACAGGAGCCACCACCATGGCCACCCATGCCAAAGCCCTAACGGCCGATCAGGTGAAAGAAAACTTTCGTCGCGCCGGCAAAACGATTACTCAATGGGCTATCGAAAACCACTACACCCGCAACGAGGTGTACCGCGTCCTCAATGGCCAAGCCAAAGCCCATTACGGCAAAGCTCATGATATTGCGGTGAAGCTTGGTCTTAAGCCTTCCGTTGCGATGGCAGCATGATGAAAGCCATACAGCTACGCACCGACTGCTTTGGTTTCAATCATGCAGTTCCAGCGATTGGCGAACGTCTCGCGCATGAGCCAATTGATCGCACAACCATTCAGCCGTCTTCACTGCTTCAAGTTCAAACGGCTGTCCAGGCCAGCGAGCAGTCCGCAGAGCCTGATCAATTTGACCAGCGGCAACGACTCCTCCTACTTCAAGAGCAGCAGCGAGACGCAACCAACCCTGCGCCAGGGCATTCACTTGCGCTTCAAGCCTATCAATACGGTCGGTCATAGCCATGTTCCTGTTAGCGAATGTACCCGAAAACATTGCGCCCGGAGTAATCCTTTTGCATAGGTGCAAACGTTCTGTTTGTTTGGAAGACGCTCTAGAGGGGGCTTTCCAATGAACCGCCGTCGCTGGAAGAACGCGCAACCAACCTCGCTGCGTAACGCAATGGAGTTGTGTAAGGACTTCGCAAAGGAGGCTCACAACAAAGGTGTCGAGCGTATCGCCGATGAGATGGGGGTGACCGATCACTGGTCGGTTTACAAGTGGCTGCAGACCGGACGCATGCCGGCCAATTTGATCCTTCCTTATGAGCAGGCTTGTGGCTGCGATTACGTCACTCGCTGGATCGCCGCTAGCTCGGGGCGACTGACCATTGCCATGCCAACTGGCCGCAAGTGCACAGCACAGGACACTCAAGCCCTACAGGAAATGCTGACCACCGCGACCGGAAAGCTGTTGGCCTTTTATGCCAACAACTGCGAAGCCGAGGAAACCCTGGCAGCCATTCAGGCAGCGATGGAAGGACTCGCCTGGCACCGAGGCAATGTCAGTCAAACCCAACAGCCACAACTTGAACTGGAGGGTCAGCAATGAGCCGCACCGTCTCAGCAGCAGCACGTGTATTGCGTGCACTCAAGGCCTTGAAAGGCCACACCGTGACAGGCCTCAGCAACACGGAACTGGCGCACCTCACTCAGGACAGCCCGAGCAATATCAGCCGCGCCATGCAGACCCTGGTTGAGGAGGGTCTGGTGGTGAAATTGGACAACGGCCGATTCGCTCACTCAGTTGGAATGCTGCAGATCGCCCAAGCACATGCCGAGCATATGGCCCGCCTGAGCAACCGCATGCAGGAAATTAACCAGCGCATTGCTGCTGGTTCGACGAATTAAGGAGAACACCATGGCGCGTACAAAACTGGATGTAACACCGACTATCGAACTGCCTGCATTGGACGGCGAAACGCTGACGGCTAATCAGAACCTGATGGCGACAATGCTTGCTTCCCATAGCGACGAGCGTGACCTGCTCAATCAACTGATGGGGCAAGCACAAATGTCCGACGCATTCGCGAAGTTTTCCGTCACGGTGACGGCTTCCAAGCTCGCCTATGTTAAGGAAAACAAGCTGTATCGGGCTCTTAAGGGAAAGAAAAGTCCACACGGTGACGGAATTTTGAGCGGTTCGTGGGAAGAGTTCTGCAATCAGCTTGGACGCTCAGTCGAACACACGGATAGAGATATCGCCAATCTCCGCGCATTTGGCGAAGAAGCCCTCGAGTCGATGTCCCGCATGGGTATCGGTTACCGCGAAATGCGCCAGTATCGCCGCCTGCCGGAAGACCACCAGGCAGCACTGATCGAGATCGCCAAGACCGGCGACAAGGATGCATTCATTGATCTCGCCGAAGAGATCATTGCCAAGCACGCCAAGGAAAAAGAGGCTCTGAACGGTCGCCTAGATGAGCTGAATGCGACCTACGATTCCCAGGGGAAACTCATGGCGACGAAATCCAGCGACCTTGACAAGGCCAAAATAGAGCTTGAAAAAGTGCGTGGCCACATTCAGACGCTCCCGCCTAGCGAGGTCACAGTAAAAATTCGCCAAGAAGCTGGAAAGCAAGCTTACGTCGCCGAAACGAACATCCTTGGCGGGTTACGCGAAGCCTTTACCGAGCTGTCGAAACACGCCGAGGAGACCGGCGAAGACCACCGCATCTTCAAGGCAGGATTGATTAAAAACCTTGAACTCACCCTTGCCGCCGTGCGCAGCGAATTCTATTTGACTGACGCGTTGGATAGCGAACCCGTCTGGTTTAACTCGGCTAAGGGCTAATTTATGACGCCGGTACAAACCCAGCTCTTGGCTCGTATTGCCCAACAGGCAGCCAATGCCCTGCATGGCCAGCGCACTGCCATCTACAAGGCCGGTGCGGTCGAGCTGGGCGTATCGATCCAGACCTTACAACGCAAGTTGAAGGACACCTACATGACCAAACCACGTAAGTGCCGAAGCGATGCGGGCTGCAGCGCGCTGCCTCTGCACGAGGCGCAATTAATCTCGGCGGTTCTTCTGGAATCGATCCGAGCCAACAATAAACAGTTGTCCACCGTGGAGCGTGCGGTTGAACGTCTGCGCAGCAACAACATGATTATAGCTGGCCGGCTGGATGAAAAAACCGGAGCGTTCAAGCCACTCTCAACGGGAGCAATTAGTCGAGCATTGCGGGCTTACAAGCTTCACCCGGAGCAACTGCTGCACGACGCACCATCGGTATCGCTGGCCAGTAAGCACCCCAACCATGTCTGGCAGGTCGATGCGTCTATCTCGACTCAGTATTACTTGGCAGATGACGGCGCACGAGTGATGAACCCTGCCGAGTTTTATGACGGCAAACCCACCAACCTCAAGAAGATCGAGCGTCAGCGTCTCTGGCGTTATGTGATCACCGACCACACCAGCGGTACGCTTTACCTGGAATACGTCCTGGGTGCCGAGTCTTCGGAAAACCTGTGCAACGTGCTGATCAATGCCATGCAGAAGCGGCATGAATCAGATCCGTTCCACGGCGTGCCCTGGATACTCATGACCGACCCAGGCGCGGCCATGACCAGCGGCATCTTCCGCAACCTGTGTCGCGCCATGTCCATCGAACTGATCATCAACCAGGTGGGTAACGCACGAGCCAAGGGTCAGGTCGAGCAAGCACATAACCTAGTAGAGCGGGAATTCGAAAGCGCCTTGAAATTCCAGGCGGCTAAAAGCCTGGAGCAAATCAACGACTGGGCTGGACAGTGGATGCGCTTTTACAACGCAACCGCGATTCACACTCGTACTAAGCGCACTCGCTACGGCGTTTGGCAGCTCATCAAAGCTGAGCAGCTTCGTCTGGCGCCGAGCGTTGAGGTCTGCCGTGAACTGGCAGTCAGCACCCCTGAAGAGCGTAAGGTCACGACCATGCTGCGGATCTCTTTCCGTGGTGCTCAGTTTGATGTGAGCAACGTGCCGGGCGTCATGGTCGGTCAGAAATTGCTGGTGACACGCAACTGCTGGCGAGACAAGGACGCGGCCTTGGCGCTGCTGATCGGTGATGACGGGCGTGAGCATTATCACGTTATCGAGCGCCTCGACGTGAATGAATTCGGGTTTCTCGAAGGCTCAGCGAAGATCGGCGAAACCTTCAAAAGCCACGCTCAGACACCGGCCCAGCTCTCTCGCAAGGTGTTGGAGCAACTGGCCACCGGCACAACCAACGAAGAGGACGCGAAGGCTGCACGCAAGGCCAAAACCCTGCCCTTCGGCGGCCTGATTGATCCACACAAACACGTCACCGACACCTTGCTGCCGGCCTACATGCCACGCCGTGGGACTTCGCTGGATGTGAATGTGCCCACGGTTGAGCAAACCCCGCTCACGCTTGTGGAGGCGGCGAAGCTTCTTCGTGCCCGATTGGGCTCTGTGTGGTCGGGCGAAACCTTTGCCTGGTTGCAGCAGCGGTTTACTGAAGGTGTTCCCCATGACCAGCTCGATGCCATTGAGGCTGAGTTGAACCGACCTGCAGAGGTGATGCGCCAGCCGCTCAGCTTGGTGCGGTCCGCAGCTGGAGGTGAGTGATGTTGAAGTTGAAGCAGGTGTTGCAGGGAGTGGGCCGACCTCAATCGGCCCTGGCGGAATCGCTGAAGCTGAGCGCGGCCGCCGTCGCCCAATTGATTAACCATGGTCAATGGCCGCGCAGCTTGGACAGTGCGGACTTGCAGGGACGCATCCGAGCGTTCCTGGTCGAGTCAGGGGCCAATGATGCCGACATCGCCAATGCTTTTGAAAAAGTGGACCTGCCGTGCGCCAACACGACAGATCCGGCCCTAAATGAAGAGCCGTCCGGGGAGGACGAACCCATGCTACTACCAAAACAAACATTGAAGGCAGCAACCCGAAAGGTGTTCAGCCTTTTTCGTGACCCCTTTGACGAGCTGCAGAGCGGCAAGGATATGTGGATCAGCCCTGATATCCGCTATGTCCGAGAGGCTATGTACCAGGTCGCCCGCCACGGCGGCTTCCTGGCAATCGAAGGCGAATCGGGAGCAGGCAAAAGTACGCTACGCCGTGACCTGGTGAACCGCCTGCTGGAAAACAATGACCCGGTACTCATCATCGAACCCTATGTGCTGGCGTCCGAAGACAACGATACCAAGGGCAAGTCGCTGAAAAGCACTCACATTGCCGAGTCGATGATGGCTGCCGTCGCGCCGTTGGAGAAAGCCAAGAGCAGCCCGGAGGCGCGCTTTGCCCAACTGCATCGTGTCCTGAAGGAGTCGCATGCGGCCGGCTTTCGCCACTGCCTGGTCATCGAAGAAGCGCATAGCCTGCCGATTCCGACCCTCAAGCACCTCAAGCGCATTCTGGAACTGGAGATCGGTTTCACCAAATTGGTCAGCATCATCATGATTGGCCAACCTGAGCTGGGCGTAAAACTGAGTGAACGCAACGCCGATGTGCGTGAAGTCGTGCAGCGCTGTGAGCGCGTGATACTGCCGCCAATCGAGGGCGGTCGTCTCGATGAGTTTTTGCGGTTCCGCTTTGAACGTGCAGGTAAAGACCTGCGCGAAGTCATGGACGATAGCGGCATTCAAGCTGTCGCCGCTCGACTGTCTCAGACAGGCCGACGTGGCGGACGCGATGAGTCGATCTCGCTTCTGTATCCGCTGGCCATCGGCAATCTGGTGATTGCTGCGATGAACCTTGCCGCTGAGTTGGGCGTGCCCGTGGTCAACGCCGACATCGTGAAGGGGGTGTGACATGCCGAATCTTTCGCTCGTACCGCCGAAGCCAAAACCAGCGCTGAGCCTCATGGCACCAGAGTTTCAGCCATTGTTGTCGACGTTCAACGACCTGACCCGCGATATCCGCGCAGCAGGCGTTGCTGTCCTGGAGCTGAACTTCCTCGAAAATCGCATTGTTGTCTCCGTCGACGATGTGGACTTGATCGCACGGAGGTTTGCTCACGAGATTCGCAGTCAAAGCAGTAAGACGCAGGACGGCATGACTCGCCACTCGGTGCAGATCCGTGGCATCCACGTGTCATGGTTTTCCCTGGTGAAGGAGCAGGATCAATGACCGCGCCGATTAACCAGTACCTGCGTTTACAAGGTCGGCAGTTCGCCCTTGATCTCGTTGAGTCGCTCGGTGAACAGCTTTACACACCGAAAGGAGCAGCCGACGCGATCACCAAGTTGACAGCCGCAACGCAAAACAAGCCCGAGAGTCATGCAGTCGGCATGCGAGACATCATCGAAGTACTTCAAAAAGCACTGTCTGGCCCGGTGCGCCAGGACTCAGCTAACAGTTGCGAGGGCTGCGCGATGGATCTGGCGACATGCGATTGCGTGGGCGCGACGCCCGCGCAAAGCGCGATGAGCCCATGCAGCAGCTGCGTCACCACTATTAAGGAAGAAAATCATGAGTAACGCCCCACAACCTTTAGTACCCGCAGGTTTTTGGCTGGACGCACAAGGCCGAATGGTGCCCGAGAGTCTGATCAAGCCAATCGACATCGAGCGTGATCGGTTGGTCCGTCACCTTGTGGATCGCGCCAGTGAACTCAACACCGAGCTGGTCGACTTCAAAGCAGTTGCGTTTGGTGACATCGAGGCCTTTATCGAACTGAGCGCCGAACAGTACGACATTAAACTCGGTGGTAAGAAAGGCAATGTCACTCTTTATAGCTTCGATGGCCGATTCAAAATCCAGCGTTCTGTGCAGGAGTCGATTGCTTTCGACGAACGTCTGCAGGCTGCACGTGCGCTGATCGACGAATGTCTGCGTGATTGGACCCAGGGGGCTCGGCCAGAGGTGGCCACTCTTGCCAATGACGCGTTCCGAACCGACTCCCAGGGCGAGATCCGTACCGCACGGGTACTTGCTTTGCGCCGCCTGGATATCAAGGACGAGCGTTGGCAGCGCGCCATGCAGGCAATCGGCGAAGCGTGCCAGGTGGTTGGCTCCAAGTCCTACATCCGCGTGTATGAGCGGATCGGTGACTCGGATCAGTACCGCGCCATTAGCCTCGATATCGCGGGGGTGTGAGATGGACGAGAATCGCACCCTCGACAAAATCAAAAAATGTCTGGAGATGGCCAAGTCCAAAACCAGCAATCCACATGAGGCGGAGATCGCTCTGCGTCAGGCTCACAAGTTGATGGAACTGTACAACCTGGAGATGGGTGACGTGCTGGCCAGCATGGCGTGTGAAGCCAGTATCGCGGCTGGCTCAGACGGAGTGCCACCGACGTGGCGTGTGCGTCTGGCCCAGGTGTGCGCCCACGCGTTTGGTACACGAATGATCATTTCACACAGCTGGTTGACCGGAGGCGGCTTCATCTTTGTCGGATGTGCAGCGGCGCCGGAGCTGACCGGGTATGCCTACGAGGTCTTGGAGCGGCAGTTGCAAAAAGCCCGTCGCGAGTTCCTGTCATCGCCGAAGAACAAGCGTTGCAAGCGCTCAACCAAAGTGGCACGCGGTGATCACTTCGCCAATGGTTGGATCGATGCGGTGTACCACAAGGTCGATGAGTTTGCCGGCGTTGAAGACAATGTCGCAGAGGCCATCGAGGCCTATATGGCCAAGCATCATCCAGATCTAGAAAAGGCGAATCTCAAGCGCCGCAAGGTCAAGGCTCGTGATGAGGGTGCCTCTACTGCCGGCTACCAGGCCGGCAAGTCGGCCCAGTTGCATAAAGCTGTAAACCATCAGCCACGCGCACTGCTGACAATGGGGGGATGACATGAACACCATGACGTCTACCAATCCAGACCGACTGCGTTACATCAAACTGATACATGTTGCACGGCGCGAGCTGCGCATGGATGACGACACCTATCGAATGATGCTGGCTGGAATGAAAGGGTTGGGCGGCGCCACATCCACCGCTGACTTGAGCGTTCCAAATCTGCTGAAGGTTTTGGAACAGCTCAAGCAGCGGGGCTTTAAGGTTCGTCCAAACGCGGCAGGGAAGCGGCCGAAGGCCAACGACGAGCAGTCTAAGAAAATCCGTTCGTTGTGGCTGACCCTCCATGATCTGGGCGCCGTCCGCGATCCTTCCGAGGAAGCTCTGGCCAAATTTGTGCTGAGCATGACCAAGGTGTCCGCACTGCAATGGCTCACCGCCGTCCAGGCCAGTCGAGTAATCGAGAACCTGAAACAGTGGCAGAACCGCGTGACTATTAAGGAGGGTGTATGAAAGAACCCAGCAGCACGGCAGGCGAGCTGCTCCAGACCTTGGCGGACCACGTCACCCAGTCAGCAAAAGAAACGCTTCACGTCAGTGACGAACTTGCCGAGGCACACGGTATTGAAGTGGCCATGCAAATGGCTACCGTTTGGGGTGGCCAACAGCTGTACATGCCGAAGGGTATTCACATACAGGCTTCGAAGCTGCATCAACAGATTTTTGATGAGTGGAAAGGTCGCAATCATCGTGAGATCGCCATGAAACACAACATCTCGTTGGCGTTCGTTTACAAGGTGGTTAAAAGGATGCGACAAGCAGTAATCGCCCGTGACCAAGGCGACCTGTTCACCGCGCACTTGGATGAGTAACCCCTTAACAAAATAGTCCCGCCTGCCTACACTGAACCCCGGTCACCAGCAACAGACCGGGGTCATCCCTAATTGCACTGGCTGCAACTCAATTCCAAACCCCATACCACCATGGACCATCGAATCCCGGAATGTCTCGGGTTTACCTCACAGCTACCCTGGTATTTATCTCAGTCCTAAACAGTGAGCATAAGTCCGCTTGCGGGGCGACTCCACCGGAAAATCGACAGTGAATTTCGGACGCCGCCGACCCCTGTGGGATTGGGCTTGCTCGCGAAGGCGGTGTGTCAGGCAACATCTTTGTTGAATGTTAAACCGCTTTCGCGAGCAAGCCCGCTTTCGCGAGCAAGCCCGCTCCCACATGGGTCAGTCAGGCTCAGGCTCGCCGCGCCATCAACAACACCGATGCCGCCGCCGACAACAATCCCGCGCAGTCGACGAATTGCGGGAGAAACGCGGTGAAGATCAGGATCGCCTTCGGATTGTCTGGCATCACCGTGAACGAGGCCGGCGCGATGGGCGAGGCATCGGCTCAGTTTGCTTTCGTCAGCTTGCGCGTTTGGTTCAGACAGACCTGCATATACCCGCGCCACATGAGCCCCGCAAAAGCCTTGAGTGGAAGCGCGGCTAGCGCATTTTTTGCGTAGAACGTGTATGTCCAGCGAACCTTGGTTTCGCCTGCCCCGGCGTCAGTGAACCACCACTGGCCTTGGGCATGGGTCGCCAAATATTTCACTGCAAACGTGAACTCATTGATGCGGTAGGCGAAATAGATTCCAGGCTTGAATTCGGTGACCTCTTCGCGCGCCGAATTACCGTCAGCCAGCACTACGTGCCGCCAGGACCCCGGCTGGTCCCATGGGCCGCTGACATCGCGGGTAGTCACTACTGCGGGTAACGGACCGTAGCCGGTAAGGATTTTGGGCAGTACGTCTTCGGCGACGATGAAGTCGAAAATTTGTTGCCGAGGCAAGCTGAAGGTTTCTTCCAATGTGACCGAGACGGGGTGCATATCAACGCTCTCTTGGGTGGTTGCTTGGGAGTGCACGCAACCGTTCAGCGCCAGGGCTGCGGTAACGAGAAGGGTAAGGTAAAGGGATAGTGACGCAGTGCGTAAACGGCGCATGTTGGACCCCATCGATACTGAGACGCCATTATCTGGCAGCCAGGCTCACTCGAACATTCGCGTTTCCCGGAAGTGATGGAATGCCCTATCTGCGGCACTTCGGGCCAATTCGACGCCCCGCAGAGGGTATTTTTTTCAGATTCCCAATTTCGCCCAAAGCATGCCGTCGCGCTCACTAGGCGAAGGATTGCAAATAGCCGCTCGCGAGGTTCACCAGTTGCTCGCGTATCGAGGCGACGGCGACATCATCGTAATCCTGTTCGAGCAGTTCTCTCACCGGTCCGGCCACTGCCCCCAACAGCACCAAAGCGACCGTCTCCACTTTTGCAAACCGTCTATCGCTGGCGCTGCTGAGTACGCTGCAGACTGCGCGCAACATGCGTTCACGTGCGATGGCGACCAAGGCAACCCCGCCATGGCTTTCGCTGATGGTGTAGAGCGCACGGGACGCCTCTGCGCGTAATAGTTTTGCATCTAGAAACGCATTAGCTATCGCGGCGCCCATCTCGCCTGTGGTCGCACCGTGGCCGGTCGCACAAGCTTGTTCGATTGCCTGCGCCACAGACTCGAGATGCCGCTCCAACACCCCCGCCAGCAGAGCCCGACGATTGGGGTAGTACTGATAGATGGTGCCGACCGAGACGCCTGCACGCTCGGCCACACGGGTGGTGTTGCAGCGCGCAGGTCCCTCCTTGACCAACACTTGCAGGGTGGCCTCGTAAATGATCTCAAGCGTCGCCACGGAACGCGCTTGGGCCGGACGTTTACGAGGTAGATCGGGGGCACTGATCAAATTCATATCCTGATTTACCTCTATCTCGCCTAAACAAGGAATGTTCGTAAGTTTCGGCGGTGTCATCCAGGGATGGCCATTTCACCGTGAGGTTTTGCTAGCCGGAAGCAATCTCGATGCTGACGGGGATTTGCAGATCGGGCTGGGTTTCTGGCGCGAGCTTCACCGGAACCGAAGTGGGCTGTTCGGCCCGGGGGGCATGTTCAAGGCAAAACAGGCCGGGACAAACAGGTGAGGGTGGCGAGGTCCATGATGGGGTCTCCTGATTCGAGAGCCTTGTTTTATCACGGATAGCGGGGGATTTGACCTATACAGCCATGGACACAACTCGCCATACACTCGCCCATGTTCGCCGCCAAAAAACCGATCCATGACCTACGCTTGTTCACAAACCCATGTTCAGTGAGCACGCCTACTCCTGAGCGAGATAAAACCGCCATCCCTAAAACAACAATATCGGGAGACAACCCATGCAGCCGTTATTCCGTCGACTCACCTGCGCGATTGCCTTGGCCGTTGCCGCATCCACTCCGGCCTTTGCCCTCGACACCGTCAAGTTCATGGCCCCCGGCTCAGTCGGAGGAGGCTATGACCAGACTGCCCGTGATTTGGGCAAGGCCCTGATCGAGGCGAAAACCGCCAAATCCGTCACCTTCGAGAACAAGGGCGGGGCGGGCGGGACGTTGGGGCTGGCGCAGTTCGCCAACAGCACCAAGGGTGATCCGAATGCGCTGTTGGTGGTCGGCGCGATCATGGTCGCGGGCATTGAACAGAACAAGCCGCAAATCACTTTGAAGGACGTCACGCCGATTGCCCGGCTGTTTACCGAATACAACGTGATTGCCGTGCGCAAGGAGTCCGAGTTCAAGACCCTGGAAGATTTGCTCAAGGCCTTCAAGGACAAACCGTCCAGCATCACCTGGGGCGGAGGTTCCAAGGGTTCGGTGGATCATATCGGCATCGCGGATCTGGCCGGGAAAATGGATATTCCGGTGAACAAGGTCAATTACGTGGCCTTCGCCGGTGGCGGGGAAGTGGTGGCTCAGGTTCTGGGTGGCCAGATCAAAGTGATCACCGGCGGTTATGCCGAATTGGGCCAGTACATCAAGAACGGCCAGTTCCGCGTACTCGCGATCGGTGCGCCGGAGCGCGTTGAAGGCATCGATGCGCCGACGCTCAAGGAGAAAGGCTACGACGTGATCATCGGCAATTGGCGCGGTGTCTACGGTGCCGCCAATCTCACGCCAGAACAGCGCAAGGAAGTGACCGACGCCGTGGTGGCCGCCGCCAAGAGCAAGGTCTGGCAAGACAACGTCAAAACCAACGCGTGGTCGCCAAGCATTTTGACCGGGGATGAGTTCGGCAAGTTTGTCGACGAAGAGCACGTCCGGTTGCACGGAATGCTGGTCAAGGTCGGGCTGCTTTGAGATGGCCGCGCCGCGCAAGATAGTTCCGGTACAACTGGCGATAGGCGTCGGTGTGATGGCCATCAGCGCCGTGTTGGCGGTCGGCGCGTTCCGCTTTCCGGCGGAGATGGGTTTCGTGATCCTCGGCGCCCATGTTTATCCCTACGCCTTGGCGGTGTTCCTCGGCGTCGTCGGTCTGGTGCTGAGTTACCAGGCAATCACCGGTGGTTTCCGCGAACTGGCTGACCACGAGGATGAAAGTGCCAAGGCGTTGCCCGGCGGCAAACTCGGTGCGGCGTGGGTCACCGGCGGTTTGGTGGCGGTGGCCTTGCTGATTGACCTTCTCGGCTTCGTCCTGGCGGCCGGGCTGCTGTTTGCCTGTTCGGCTCGGGGGTTTGGCAGTCGCCGCCCGGTGCGCGACCTCGCCATCGGCATTGCCCTGACGCTACCGATCTACTGGCTGTTCAACGCCGGGCTTGGGGTCTCCCTCCCGCCCCTTATCAACGCCTGGATCTGACTCGGGCCGAAGGAGGTCAACACGGTGGACATTCTCTCAAGCCTGGCCATTGGTTTTTCTGCGGCGCTGACACCGATCAATTTGATGTGGGGCTTTATCGGCTGTCTACTGGGCACCGCCATTGGTGTTCTGCCGGGTATCGGGCCGGCGCTGACCGTGGCGTTGCTGCTGCCGATCACCGCCAAGGTCGATCCGACCGGGGCGCTGATCATGTTCGCCGGGATCTACTACGGCGCGCAGTTTGGCGGTTCGACGACGTCGATTCTGCTGAACACGCCGGGGGAATCGTCGTCGATGGTCACCGCGCTGGAAGGCAACCTCATGGCCCGCAATGGCCGGGCCGGGCCTGCCTTGGCGACGGCAGCGATCGGCTCATTCGTGGCCGGCACCATCGCGACGATCTTGCTGACTCTGTTTGCACCCCTCGTCGCCACTATGGCGCTGAAGTTTGGGCCTGCGGAGTATTTCGCGATTCTGGTGTTGTCCTTCACCACGGTGTCGGCGGTGCTTGGCGCGTCCATGCTGCGAGGTTTTGCCTCGCTGGGGATTGGCCTGATGATTGGCTTGATCGGCCTGGACGCGACTTCGGGCATCGCCCGCTACACCTTGGGCGTGCCGGAGTTGGTGGATGGCATTGAAGTGGTGCTGGTGGCGGTCGGTTTGTTTGCGGTGGGCGAGGCGTTGTACAGCCTGTTGTATCAAAAGGAAGAAGCCTCGGGTCGGCACCGCTTGACCTCGCTGTGGATGACCCGCGCCGACTGGAAGCGCTCGATCCCGGCCTGGTTGCGGGGCACGCTGATCGGTTTTCCTTTTGGGTCGATTCCGGCGGGTGGCGCGGAAATTCCGACGTTTCTGTCGTATTCGGCCGAACGCAAACTGAGCAAGTTTCCGAAAGAATTCGCCGGCAGCAAAGGCGAGGGCGCAATCGAAGGCGTCGCTGGTCCCGAAGCGGCCAACAACGCGAGCGCGACCGGTTCGCTGGTGCCGCTGCTGACGCTCGGCATTCCCACCTCGGCGACGGCGGCGATCTTGCTGGCCGCGTTTCAGAATTACAACCTGCAACCTGGGCCGATGCTGTTCCAGACCTCGGGCGAACTGGTCTGGACCCTCGTAGCGTCGCTGTACATCGGCAACGTCATCCTGCTGGTGCTGAACCTGCCGCTGGTGGGCCTGTGGGTGAAGCTGCTGCAAATCCCCCGGCCTTACCTGAATGCGGGCATTCTGGTGTTTGCCACCATCGGCGTGTACGGCATGCGCCACTCGTCCTTCGACTTGTTTTTGATGCTGGCCATCGGTTGGGGCGGGGTGTTGATGCGGCGGTTCGATTTCCCCGTGGCACCGGTAATCGTCGGGATGTTGCTGGGGCCGATGGCCGAAAAGCAGCTGCGCAATGCACTGTCCATCAGCGAGGGCGACTGGACGATTTTCCTTACCCAGCCAATCTCGGCCGCGTTCCTGGCGCTGACGTTGCTGGTGTTGGTGGTGCCGCACTTGCTGCATGCCCGGGGCATTAAGCTGCATGAGGACGATTGAGTCAGGGCAGTTTTCTTCAATACGTGGGGTCGGGTGCTCTTTACCTTGAGCAGCGTTCCCACTGAATTGAAGAAGGTCTGTGATGAGTCTGATGATTTCCATGGCGGCGTTTGCCCTGGCCGCTTCGATAACGCCGGGCCCGGTGAATATCGTGGCGTCAAGTTCCGGCGCGCAGTTCGGCTTTCGCGCCAGTCAACGGCACGTGGCGGGGGCGACCCTCGGGTTTGTGTTGCTGCTGGTGTTGATGGGCCTGGGGTTGCATGAATTGCTGCGGTTATGGCCGGTGTTGACCCGGATAGTGCAATTGGCCGGGGTGGCGTTTCTATTGTTCATGGCCTGGAAACTGGCGATCGATGACGGCCGGTTGAACGCCGGCCAATCGGGCAAGGCCCCGTCGATGTTCTACGGCGCGTTGATGCAATGGCTCAACCCCAAGGCCTGGCTCGCCTGTGTCGCGGGAATGGGCGCGTTTGTCGCGGACGGCGATGCGCGGCTGGTCTGGCAATTCGCAGCGATTTATCTGGTGATCTGTTACCTGTCGGTGGGCTGCTGGGCCTACGCCGGCACGTTCTTGCGCGGGTACTTGAGCAACGCCAAGGGCCTGCGGTTGTTCAACCGGACCATGGCGTTGCTGTTGGTGGTGTGTGCCGGGTATCTGCTCTGGGCCTAGATTTGCGGCTTTACGCCAGACCGCTCAAGGCGTTTTCCGCCGAGATGGGCAGGGCGTTGAAGCGGTTGGCGCGCAGTTCGGTGATGGCATAAATAGCCCGGGCAGTCCGGCCATTACCGTCGACGAAACTGTGGTAACCGAGGAAGGAACCGAGCATCTGTTTGCCGAAATGTTCGTGGGCCGGGTCCAGGGTAGCCAAGTGTTTTTCCAGCATCGCCGCGCCCGACACATTGGACGGGTAACGCGCCTCGGCGGTGGGGCTGCGCAAGGCGTTCGTCGGCTCGGGCACCAGGCGTCGATGCAGCGCTTGGTAAACCGCAGGATCCGTCAGGGGCTGGCCGTTACGGCTGAACTCCCGGAGCAGGGCGCTGATGGTGTCCGCGTCGTTTCGCGAATTCGACGCCTTGAGGATCCAGGCCGTGGCCCGCTCGACGTTGTCGGTCAACCCGCCCGAGTTAAAGGACATCTCGGCGAGGACGCCGCCGTAAGGCGCCTTGCCAAGGTCCGAAGCCCGCACGATAGCTTGGTGTTGATTCATCGCCGCCAGGTTTCTGTTTTCCACCTTCAGCGTATCGTTGAAAATTTCCGGCAACACCGTGGGATCCTTGAACTGATGAAGGTTGGCCAGCGAGTACTTTTGCGCTTGCCGACGTATCAGCGAATCCACGACGTTGACCTCCAAAATTCTGGCCAGTGATCGGGCATCGTCAGACTGGCGCGCGATCTCGGCCAAGGAGTTCTCCAACAGGTGTTGAAGTTCCTGTTCGGGGACCTGCTTGAGCAGCTTCGCATCGTTGGCGTGCAGGTGTTTGATGACCTGTTCGGCGGTTTCAATACTGTCGCTCTTAAACAGCGTCCGGGCGTGCGCCACGGTATCCAGGCGCATACGAATCTCAGACGCCGCACCGGTATGGTTGACCGCCCTGATCAGGTCATAACTGTCAGCTCCGGTCAGATGGCGCAGTTGTGCTCTCGCAATACCAACGGTGGAAGTGGCGAAGTGGCCAGCCTTTAATGCACGGCCGACCAACTTCGCTCCGCCCTTGAGCAAGTGCGGTACGCCATCCAGGGGGTTGAACAGCCCAACGGTGGTGCGCGCAACGATTCGGGAGCAGGTAAGCAGTCTGGTGGCCAGGGATGCGGTTCTTCCAACCGTGCTGGCTATCTTCGCGGGCACATTGGCGAAGGCCACCGCGATCTGGGTTGCATCCATGACGCAACTGGAGATGGCATCCCCCCGTCGCGACGGAACGCCCGAGGACAGCCCCTCGATGCACTCCTTGAATGGAATGATCAGGTTGAGAATGGCATTGAATACGTCATCGACTTTGTCGATCGCCAG
The DNA here is from genome assembly GCF_044762525.1 of Pseudomonas sp. NPDC096950. NCBI lineage: Bacteria > Pseudomonadati > Pseudomonadota > Gammaproteobacteria > Pseudomonadales > Pseudomonadaceae > Pseudomonas > Pseudomonas sp. NPDC096950. The sequence goes on from NZ_JBIWEL010000001.1 coordinate 698,629, forward strand.
TTCCCGCTCGGTTTTGTCGAAGCCGATGTGCATCAGTTCGTCTTTCGTGATGAATGGATTTTCTTCGGCTATCAACTCGCTGATGGCCATCAAGCGTTCGGAGAAGAAATAGCTGATGGCGGTTTTGGAAGAGATGGAATGCGACGGTTCGTCGAATTCGCCGAGCTTGCGGATAAAGAACCTGGACTTCACGTCGCTGCGGGGTTCAGCGTTTTTAAAGTAAGCGTCCAGGTCGAGTGGGGCGTTTAGCAGGCCGTTGTCGTCCACGAAGTCCGCTCGGCGACCGCTGTCTTTCCAATACGAGAACATGGCAGGGGAAACCTGATCTTTGAGCGCTTGGTTAAGTCGGCATTCGGAGCGCAGCGGGAACAGTTCATAACAACGAATCAGCGGGCCATACACCGCACAGATAATCACGCCATAACGACCGATGGATTTGCGTCCCGGAATGGGCCGGTCATTGTGCGCATAGCTGGTGATGTATTCCTGTACGCGAAAGATCGCCAGTCGCCCGTGTTCAAAAAACTTCCTGTTAGAAGCTTCCAGTTGGGTAATGGCAAATCTGATGTTGGCCGACAGACCGGTTTTTAGTTGGTTGTAATTGCGATTGATGGCTTCTTCGTACAAATGGTTAGCGGGATATAACCGGGTCAGACCGGGGAACGTCTGGTAAATATCCGCGCCCCTGCGTCGGTTCCAATCCTGAGTGTGAAGTTCATCACCCATGTACAGGTCCAGGACCGATACCTTTCTTCCGACACCGCCTCCATCGCCGCGAACCTTGATCAACCGTTCGTGAGGGTCACAGTCCGGTAGTTGGTGCTTCAATTCCTTGAGCGCCAGTGCCCTGCGTCGTGGCACAGGGGCGTTGATGGCGTTCAGGGCACCCGCCAGCGTGTCCACGTAGTTGTTGTAGGTTTCGATCCCATGGTCCAGCACTTTCGGGGGCAATTGACCGTTTTCGTCCCGGGAAATAACGCCATTCATCAAGGCCCAGGTCAGTACCGGGTCGACGCCGTTCATCGCATGCAGCGATTCCAGTTGTGGGGTGAAGCCCGCGACTGGACTGAAGCCGATCAGGTGCTGATAGGTCATCGTTCGGGAAACGCCGGGAATCAGGGCTTCCACCAGATTCACCGCTTGGCTGAGCACCACCCAGCCCGGCGTGCCGAGTCGCAGCTCGGGAGGAAGTTCACGCACCAGGTATTCCGGTGCCATGCCCGCCAGGATGATTTCTGCCACCAACGGCGCAATCAATGGGCTGAGTTTCAGCTGTCGTGTCAGATGCTTTTCCAGCAAGTCGCGCACCTGGGACGGTGTGTGTTGCAGGTAGCTGGAGGCGTAAATATCGAAGCCGGCAAATGTGGTGTTCGCACTGTCGGCCTCGGGGTCGAGATCCAGCAGCAGGGCGGCGATCAGCAGTTGTTCGATGAAGGCTTGAGTGGGTTTGGCGCCCGTTTTTTCGTTGAACCAGTCTAGTGCATCCAGGTACGGCAGCCCCTGATCGGTAAACTGCCGGGCGATTTCGATTAGCCTATTCAGCCGGTAATCCTGGCTGGTAGGCAGTTTTTCCGAACCGGCGCTTTCCAGCATCAACCAGGCACCGAATTGCTCGACCAGCGGGGTTGAGTCGTCTTTCAATGCTTCGGTTACGCGACGAATAGTCGAGCGGTTCTGCTTCGTCAGTCTGAAAGGTGAGTCGTCCGGCGCAACCAGTAACTGCCAGTAGTTTTCGAATGGCGGACTCGCTGGCAGCGTTGCGAAGTTGAGCAAGTCAATCAGCGCTTTGGTCTCTTCTTCGCTGGTGGGAAGTACCAGATGGTGGAATTGCAACCATTGGCCCAAGGATATACGGCCATTGGACGTAATAAATCCAGCAGTGGTGCTGGCCATTTTTGTCAGCAGTTGCAAGTCTTCATTGAGCGCGGCAATGCTGGCGACATGGCGCGTAATGTCTTTGCGCGAAAAGTAGTGGTTGGTGACGTAAGTCGGCGGGTTGCCCGGACGTCCACCGGAACTTGAGTTTTCATGGACTTGGTAAACACGACCGTTGCCATCGATATGAAAGTGGGCGTTTTCCGGGATGGCGTGTTTAGCCCGCAACTTCAAGAACTCGGGATGACGGGTCATCCTCGCGAGATAAACCGACGCCGGGCGATGGGCCTGGTCAAACGTTGAGCCTGCCACGCTGTTAACGGCCAGACGTTCCCATGACCATTCGAGGGTTTTCTGGACGAGCTCGTCGCCGATAATATTGGCAAGTGCTTGTGTTATGACGTGTCGCTGAAGTTCGTTGCTGGCGTTATACATTCTGAAGTTCCATCTTCTAGTGTTGTTGCGATGGGATTTAGATTAATGAAACGCCCACAACTTTGTAGTTGTCGGTGTATGACAGTATGTTTTTTATAGGCTGGGATAGTACGGCTAAGTAGGTGATAACGCGGCACTGCGGACATTTAGTCGTGAAAGTAAGTTGGATGTTACGTATGTTGCTATTTATGTTTTAAAAGATTTTCCGTCACCCCCGATACTGCCCCGGCGTCGCCGCCAAATGTTGTTTAAACGCCCGCTGAAAGTGCGCCTGATCGGAAAACCCTGCTTCCAGTGCCACATCGGCGATCAACTGGCCGCTGCGCAAGCGCTCCCGGGCAAACTGGATGCGCCGGTTGACCAGGAACGCATGGGGCGTCATGCCGAAGTGCTGCTTGAACGCGCGGATCAGGTAGGACGGCGACAGCTGCGCCGCCGCGCAAATATCTTCCAGTTTGAGCAGTTGCGTGCAGTGCTCGCGAATGTAATCGGCGGCCCGTTCCAGTTTGAAATTGGGCTCGCGCAACGGCTGATCGATGGGGTTGAGGCGTTGTTGCACGTCGGTGAAAAACTCCACCGCCGCGCTGTGTTTGCGGAGCACGTCGTGCTCAGCGTCGATCAGCACCACGTACAAATCCTTCAGGCTGGCAAACAGGCTGGCGTCGCGCAGATGAGTGATGGAAAACCGCCGGAACGCCTGGTCCTGGCTGAACCCCAGTTGATGCTGCAAGTCAGTCAGCCACGGCGTTTCGACGTAGAGCATCAGGTACGACCAAGGCTGGTCGTCGATGGGATTGCAGGCGTGGACATCGCCGGGATTCATCAGCACCACGGTGCCGGTGCTGACCTCGAATTGCGATTGCTCATGCACGTAAGTGCTGCATCCAGCGGTGATCGCGCCGATGGAAAAATGCGCGTGGGAATGCCGGGCATAGCAAACCTCACGCCCGTCGGCGATGGCCCGGGCCTCGATGAAGGGTAGGGCGTCGTCGCGCCAGAAGCGCGGGGCTTTGTCGGCATCTTTGGCCACGGTGTGCTTCATCGTCGGCGTCCTGGCAGGTCAGCGCACGAGTGTATTAGCTCTCGCCATGAAAGGCCCGTTGCAGTTCGGCGATGTCGCGTTTTTTCATCTGCATCATCGCCTGCATCGCCCGTTGGGATTTGACCGTGTCGGGGTCCTTGAGCATCTCCATCAGCGCCACCGGCACGATCTGCCAGGACACCCCGAACTTGTCCTTCACCCAGCCACATTGCTCGGCCTCGGGGACGACGGACAGCGCGCCCCAGAAATGGTCGACCTCATCTTGGGTATGGCAATTGACCTGGAACGACACCGCTTCGTTGAAGGTGAACACCGGACCACCGTTGAGCCCGGTGAAGCTCTGGCCATCGAGTTCGAAACTCACGGTCAACACCGAGCCTTCCGGGCGGCCATGGAACTCGAAACCGGCCTTGCCGTAATGGGTGATGGCGGTGATTTTCGAGTGATCGAAGATCGAGCAATAGAATTTGGCAGCGGCTTCGGCCTGATCGTCGAACCACAGGCAGGGAGTGAGTTTTTGCACGCGTTGCATGGCGGTTCTCCTCTACGGGTTAATCACGCTGGATTATCAGCGTAGTCAGTCTGTAGTCGGTTGGCGGTGCCGTAGATCGACAAGTCGCCGCTAGAACGCCCACTGGGTGGTGAGCTGCACACTCCGCGGCTCCCCATAAAACCCGGTGCCGAAATTCCCGAGGCCGGTGTAGTAGGTCTTGTCGAACAGGTTCTTCACATTCAACGCGGTGCTCAGATGCTCGTTGAAGCGGTAGCGCGCCATCACGTCCACCAGGTAATAACTCTGCTGGGTGATGCGCGCGTATTGGCCGCCATCGTTGGGATTCGGCTGGAACACATTGCCGAAAAATTCACTCTGCCAATTCACCCCACCGCCGACCGTAAGGTTTTCCAGCGCGCCGGATAGGCGATAGGTGCTGAACACCCGAACCACTTGCGTCGGTGCGGTGGTTTGCAGCACTGAGCCGTAGACGTAATCGCCCTTGGCGTCGCGGGTGTGGTTGTAGGTGTAGCCTGCCGAGAGTTTCCAGCCTTCTTGCACTTCGCCGGCCAGTTCCAGTTCGAAGCCTTTGGTGGTCGCGCCTTGCACCGGGCGGTAGATCGACTCGGTGTCGACGCCGCTGACGTATTCGGCGAGGTTGTCCTGTTCGATGCGGAACACGGCTGCACGGGCGTTAAGACAACCACCCAAGTATTCAGCCTTGATGCCGGCTTCATAGGCATCACCTTCCACCGGATCGAGTAATCGTCGATTGGCGTCTTTGCTCATTTGCGGCTGATAAATGTTGGTGTAGCTGGTGTACACCGAGTAGGTGTCGTCGAGGTCGTAGACCAGCCCGGCGTAGGGCGTGACTATGCCGGTTTGCCGGTAGCCGTCGCGCACGTCCGGGGTGTTGGCGTCGAGGTAGTCGAGGTGGTCGCTGCCCTTGAAATCGCTGACCCGGCCGCCGAGGATCAGCGACAGGTTGTCGGTCGGCTTCAGGCGTGTAGCGAGGTAGGCGCCGGTCTGGCGCTGGACGATGTCGTCACTGCCGATCCTGGGGATGTCCGGTTTCGGGAATTCGCCGCGCCAGTCGAAGATGCTGCCGTCCAGCGCCGGGTAGACCGAACCGTGCACCGGGATGTCCTGGCGGGTGTTCATCGACATGAAACCGGCGATCAACTCGTGCTCGCGACCGAACAGCTTGAAGGGGCCGCTGAGGTTGACGTCGAGGTTGTCCTGCACCTCATCGCCCTTGAATTTACCCATGTACATAAACATGCCGGCACCCGTGACCGGGTCCGGGTTGCCGCCGCTGGCAGAGCCAAGAAAGGTGTCGTGTTGGCGGTGTTTGCGGTCGTAGCTGACTTTCAGGGTCCAGTCGTTGGCCAGATGCTGTTCCAGTGCGGCAAACAGTGTCTGGTTGTTGAAATCCCGGCGGCTCCAGTCGGTGGCCGGGTTGAACGAACGTGAGAAGTTCGTGCGTGAACCGTCGCTGTTGAACATCGGGAAACCGGTCCAACTGGCGCCACGGGAGCGGGTGTTTTGCTGGTCGATACCGAAGGTCAGCAAGGTGTCGGGAGTCAGGTCGGCTTCGAGGATGCCGTAGGCGATGTCCTTGGTGTTTTGATAATGATCGGCGTGGGCGCTGCGGTCCTGATAGACCCCGACGAAACGCCCGCGCATGTTACCGCTGTCGGTCAACGCGCCGGAGATATCGCCTTCGCTGCGATAGCTGTCCCAGGAGCCGACGCTGCCGCTGACCGAAGCCTTGAACGCCTGGGTCGGGCGTTTGCGGATCAGGTTGACGGTGGCCGACGGATCGCCCGAACCGGTCATCAGGCCGGTGGCGCCCTTGATGATCTCGACGCGGTCGAAGGTCGCCATGTCAGTGCTGGTGGTGCCGTAATCGTAGACGCCGTCGTAGTCGGTATTGACCCCGTCGTACTGAAAATTGGTGATCGGCAGGCCACGGCTGGAAAACTCCCAGCGTTCGCTGTCGTAGTTCTGCACGCTGATACCGGGGGCGCGGCGCAGGACGTCGGCGATGCTGGTGCCGCCCTGATCGTCCATTTGCTGGCGGGTGATGACCGTGACCGATTGCGGGGTTTCACGCAAAGACAGCGGCAGGCCGGTGGCGGTCGAGGTTGAGCCGGTGGTGTAGGCGTGAGTGGCTTCGGTGATTGCGCCGAGGTTCAGGCCCGCGATAGTCGTGGCGTCGAGTTCGAGTGGACCACTGGCGGATTGCAGCACGTAACCGCCGCCGCTCTGGGGTTGCGCTTGTAAGCCGCTGCCCTGTAACAGACGTTGCAAGGCTTGTTGTTCGGTGAAGTCGCCGCTCAGGCCCGGACTGAGTTTGCCCCTGGCCAGATCGTTGTGCCCGGCGAGGAAAATCCCCGCCTGCTCGGCGAAACGGTTGAGCACGCTGACCAACGAGCCGGCGGCAATCGCGTAATGACGCTTCTGGCTGGCGGACTGCTCACTGGCGGCTGGAGCGATGCCTGGCGCAAGACTCATCAGCCCCGCCGCCAGCGCAAAGGCCATCGGACGAATCACACTTTCGGGCCGACGCTGACCCACCAAGGCAGGGGCTTTTGCACACGGATCGGCAACGCCGCTTCCAGCAGACGCAAGGCCTGATCGGTGTCGTTGAGCGGGAACGAACCCATCACCGGCAGCCCGGCAATCGCCGGATCGCAGGCCAGATGCCCTGGCCGATAGCGACTCAATTCCTCAATCAATTGCCCCAGCGGCAGGTTGTCCGCCAGCAATACGCCACGACGCCAGGCTTCGCGTCCGGCAGCGGCGGGCGAGGCCGCCAGTGTCAGGTCTTCACTGAACGCCAGTTGCTTACCGGCTTCGACAATCTGCACCTGACCGCCCAAGGTGCGGACTTCGACCGCGCCTTCGTAGACGTTCAGCAGCGTGCGCTGTTCTTCCTGGCGCACGCTGAAACGCGTGCCCAGCGCACGCATCTGGCCCTGGGCGGTGTGCACCAGGAATGGCCGGCGGCTGTCCTTGGCGGTGTCGATCAACACTTCACCGCAACGCAGCAGCAACAGCCGCTGCGCGCCATCGAAGCGCACGTTCAGCGCACTCAGGGCATTGAGCCAGATCCGGCTGCCATCGCTGAGCAGGTTTTCCCGGGTTTCGCCGGTGCCGGTGGACAGGTCGGCGGTCCAGCGACCGAGGGTGTCCGGCAGCGAGGTTTGTCGCCACGCACCCCAGCCCAACAGACTGCCCGACGCCAAAATAAACAGGCTCTTGATGGTTTGCCGGCGACTGACCGGCGAGCGAGCGGTGTGGCGCAGCACATGGCTGGCGGCTTGCGGCTGATCATCCTGCAGGGCGGCGAAGCGTTGGCCGACGCGCTCGACATAACGCCAGGCTTGCTGGTGGTCGCCGCTTTGCGCCAGCCAGGCTTGCCAGCGCTCGCGTTCCGGTTCGCCGGCCTGCTGATCGTGCAATTGCACATACCATTGGGCCGCCTGTTCGAGGCTGGCGTGGCTGATGCTGTTCGGGGACGTGCGGGACATGGGTTACTCGATCAGCAGGCCGTCGAGTTCGGCCTCGAGCATCGCGCAATGCATCAACGCCTGGGCCAGGTACTTCTTGACCATGCGTTCGCAAACACCGATTTTCTCGGCGATGGCGCGGTAGGGCAGGCCATGCAACTGGGCGAGGATAAACGCATCGCGCACCCGTTGCGGCAGCCGTTGCAACATCGCGTCCACTTCATACAGGGTCTCGACGATGATCGCCCGTTGCTCCGGCGATGGATGAACCGCCTGGGGCCGCGCGGCGAGGGTGTCGAGCCAGGCTTGTTCCAGTTGACGGCGGCGCCAGTGATCGATGCACAAACCCCGGGCGATGGTCGCCAAGTAGGAACGCTCGCGGGTTTCGCAGTCGAACGCCGGCGGACGCTTGAGCACCCGGATAAAGGTGTCATGGGCCAGGTCCGCGGCATCGAAGGCGTTATTCAGGCGTCGGCGCAGCAGCTCATGCAACCAGCGGTGGTGCGAGAGGTAGAGGTTCTGAACGCTGGAGAGATCGGCGACCGTCATCGTGAGCATTTGTCCATGGGCGACCGGCGCCTTCGGTGCAAATAAGAATTGGTCGCGATTAAACCAAATGGCCTGTGTGTGCGCAAATGATATTGGTTTGCTTTTAGGCGGTTGAGTAGAGAGATTGCCTGCGATGTAGTCGCTATGACTTCGATATGAGTCATTAAGACCAATTCCGGGTTGAGTCATATTGACTGCATGGTGGCCAACCTGTTGATTTGCAGGCCTATAAATCCTGGCACGGGTTTTGGATTAACCCACGTACAACTGAACAGCTTCGGGAGTACGGAAAAATGTTCGATTTCTTCAGCAATCCCCAGAACGTACTGCACCTGTCGAGCAAAGTATTGGGCCTGGGCCTGGCACTGCTTTTGATCGGCATCTACGGCGCTTACCTCTACAGCGGTCACTTGCCCATCGTGGCACTGGTGTCGATGCACGCCATGACCATCATCGGCCCGACCCTGCTCAAAATCGGCTACGTGATGCGGCTGCTGGCCCAGCATCGGTTGGCTACTCACCACGTCGGTGCGGTGGCCTGATGCATAAGCCCAGCACAACCGGTGGGAGCGAGCTTGCTCGCGATAGCGGACGGGCAGGCAGCAAAAGTGTTGAGGCCACAACCTTCATCGCGAACAAGCTCGCTCCCACAAGGGCGGCTGTTTTCAGTCTTGGGTTCCGACCTTTTTTCCTCGCAGGTGCCGGGTTTGCCGTGCTGGCGGTAGCGATCTGGGCATTGTGGCTGTACGGCCGACTACCCGGTGCGCAGCCAATCGGTGGAATGCTGGCCTGGCATCGGCATGAAATGCCCTTCGGTTTCGCCACGGCGATCATCGCCGGTTTTCTGCTGACCGCCGTGCCGAACTGGACCGGGCGTCCGGGCCTCAACGGCTGGCCCTTGATCGGTCTGGTAGTGGTGTGGCTGCTGGCGCGACTGGCTTGGCTACTGCCGATCAATCCGACGCTGCTGATCGCCCTGCAACTACCGTTTCTGCCCTTGCTTGCCTGGTGCCTGGGGCGGGATCTGGTGGCGGCGGGCAAGCGCGACAACTATCCGATCCTGCTGATGATCACGCTGCTGGCGGGTTGTCAGGTGTTGACGCTGCGGGGTTTCGTGACCGATGACGCCGGACTGCAACGGCATGGCGTGCTGGCCGCGTTGTGGCTGGTGGCGGCGCTGATGAGCGTGATTGGCGGGCGGGTGATTCCATTCTTTATTCAGCGTGGTTTGAATCGGCCCGCTGCGGCACCGTCTCATTCGCTGCCCACCAAAGTATCGCTAGTGGGAGGATTGCTGGCTGCTGTGTCTTTTGCCGCCGGTTTGAACGACACGCCCAGACTGTGGCTGGCTGCAGTGTTCCTGATGCTCGGCGCGGTGCATCTGCTGCGGTTGTGGCGCTGGCACGACCGGGGCATCTGGCGCGTACCGCTGCTGTGGTCGCTGTACCTGGCTTACGCCTGGCTGGTGGTGGCGACGCTGGCCATGGCGCTGTGGCATGCGGGGCTGATGCCGCAACAGAGCCTGGCCACTCATTCGCTGGCGGTCGGCGGGATTGGCGGACTGATCCTGACGATGATTGCCCGGGTCAGCCTGGGGCATACCGGCCGATTGCTGCAGCCTTCGAAAGCCGTGGTGTTGGGCTTTGCCTTGCTGCTGCTCGCCGGAGTGTGCCGGGTGTTGCTGGTGCCGTTTTCTGCCGCTGGATTGGGATTGTCGGCGCTGCTCTGGTGTGCGGCGTTCGGGTTATTTCTGATGTGCTATACCGGGATTCTTCTCAAGCCGAGGGTTTAGCGCCGAGGCCGCCGCGTTCGGCGATCCAGCGGGTCGTCATGTCGATAAACGCCCGCAGTTTCGGCTGCGTCTGGGTGCGGCTGGGGAAGTACAGGTACAGCCCCGAACTCAGCGGCACAAACGGTTGCAAGACCCGTTGCAGGCGTCCATCGGCCAACTCGTCGGCAATCTCCAGGTCGCAGGCATATGCCAGGCCCAGGCCATCCCGGGCTGCGGCCACCAGCAATTTACGGTCATTGACGATCACGCCACCGGCGACGCCCACGGTGAAGTCGCGACCGTCGCGGCGAAACTCCCAGCGATGGGCATTGCCCGAGGTCGAAAAGCGGAAGCCGATGCATTCGTGCCCGGTCAGCGCTTCAGGCGTGACGGGTTGCCCGGTCCTGGCGAAATACGCCGGGGAGCCCACCACCGACCATTGCAAGTCAGGCGTCAGGCGTACGGCGACCATGTCCTTCTCGATGGATTCGCCCAACCGGATCCCGGCATCGAAACCGCCCGCCATCAAATCCACGGTGGCGTCGTCCAGGGAAATATCCAGGGTGACTTGCGGGTGCGCCTGGCGGAACAGCGGGATCAACGGTTCGATCAGCAACGCCCCGGACAAGCGTGGCGCGGTGATGCGCAAGGTGCCCATGGGTTGATCGCGAAAACCGCTGAGCACCGCCAGCGCTTCATCAATTTCACTGGCCGCTGGGCGCAGACGCGCGAACAGGCTGGCGCCGGCCTCGGTCAATGCCACGCGGCGCGTCGTGCGCTGAAACAGCAGCACGCCGGTGCGCCGCTCGAGCAACTTGATCGCATGGCTGACCGCCGTGGGCGTGACGGCCAGGCGGGTAGCGGCGAGGGTGAAGCTTTTGTGCTCGGCCACCGCCAGGAACTCGGTCAAGCCGTCGAAAGGGTCGTGGTTCATGGTCGGCCTATTATGAAACAGCGGTTCATAGTGCTTGTAACACGAGGGCATTTTTCCGACCAATCTTGCGGCGTACCTTGGCCACATCCCCAACCCACACAAGGTATCGATCATGAGCACTTCCAACGCTTTCAAACGTGTCTGGCTCGTCACCGGCGCATCCCGTGGCATCGGCGCAAAAATTGTCGCCGCTGTCCTGGCCAACGGTGATGCCGTCGTCGCTACCGCCCGCGATGCCAGCACCATTGTCCAGCGCTTCGGCGACCAACCGGGCCTGCTGGCCGCCACCCTCGACGTCACCAACGAAGCCCAGGGGGCCGCAGTGGCCAAGGCTGCCATCGAACATTTCGGTCGTATCGACGTGCTGGTCAACAACGCCGGTTTCGGTTTGCTCGGCGCGGTGGAAGAGGCGAGCAGTGACGAGATCAAACGGCTCTACGAAACCAACGTCTTCGGCTTGCTGAATGTCACTCGCGGCGTGCTGCCGTACATGCGTGCCGCCCGCAGCGGTCATGTGATCAACATTTCTTCAGTGGGCGGCTATCAGTCGGCGCCGGGCTACGGCGTGTATTGCTCGACCAAGTTTGCCGTCGAAGCCCTGAGCGAAGCGCTGCACGGCGAACTGGCGCCGCTGGGTGTGAAAGTGACCGTGGTCGAGCCGGGCTACTTCCGCCCCGATTTCCTCGACACCAATTCCCTGGTCGAATCCCCTGAAACCATCGCCGACTACGCCCCGACTGCCGGCGAAGTACGCAAACTGGCCAAGGCCGTCAACCAGCAACAACCCGGGGACCCGGAGAAACTGGCCCAGGCGATGATCACCCTGGTCGAAGCCGAAAACCCGCCGCTGCGCCTGCCGCTGGGCACGGATTCGGTGCAATACATCGAGGCCAAGAATGCGTTCGTCGCCGATGAACTGAACACCTGGCGCGCACTGTCACAGTCCACTGATTTCTAACCCCCACCGATAACCCCTGTGGGAGCGAGCCTGCTCGCGAAAGCGGACTTCCAGTTGATACACATGTCGACTGACACACCGCCTTCGCGAGCAGGCTCGCTCCCACAGGGGTATTCACCAGGCCAGGAGATGTGACCGGCGGTCGCAGAAGCTGGCCACCAGGTCAATCTGCGCTTAGCTGTATGGATAACCCGAGGCGCGCGTAGGTCTTGAATCACCACAGCGGCGCCCCTTCAGAACACCGTGAGTCTGAGGAAATTGGCAATGCTGACCCTGAATATCAATGGCAAGGACCAGGCGCTGGATGTCCCCGCGGACATGCCGCTGCTGTGGGTCCTGCGCGATGTCGCGCACCTCACCGGCACCAAGTTCGGTTGCGGCATGGCCCAGTGCGGTGCTTGCACCGTGCATGTCGACGGCGCACCGCTGCGCTCCTGCATCACCCCGGCCACTGCCGTGGCCAACGGGCAAAAAATCCTCACCATCGAAGGCCTGTCCACCGACGGTTCGCACCCGGTGCAACAAGCCTGGGCCGAACTCGACGTGGTGCAGTGCGGTTACTGCCAGTCGGGGCAGATCATGTCCGCCGCCGCGTTGCTGGCGAAGATTCCCAAGCCCACCGATAGCGATATCGATCAGGCGCTGTCCGGCAATATCTGCCGCTGCGGCACCTACCCAAGGATTCGCGCAGCCGTCAAACGCGCCGCCGAGATCGGTTGAGGTCATGTCCATGAACAGCATCATCAAACCGGTTTCACGTCGCGGTTTTCTTAAGGGCAGCGCCGTGCTCGGCGGTGGGCTGGTGGTGGCGTTTGTCATCCCCGGCGGTCATCGCTTTGCCATGGGCGCCGAGAACCAAGGCAATGTCTTCGCGCCCAATGCGTTCCTGCGGATCGCCAGCGACAACAGCGTCACCATGCTGCTCGGCCACTCGGAAATGGGCCAGGGCATCTGGACCGGCCTGACCATGTTGATCGCCGAAGAACTGGACGCCGACTGGTCGAAAATCCGCGTCGAACATTCCCCAGCCTCGGCCAAGGATTACGGCTTGGCCGGGTTCGGCGGCATGCAGATTACCGGCGGCTCGACCTCGACCTGGATGGAGTTCGACCGCTATCGGCAGGCCGGCGCCGCTGCGCGTTTGATGCTGATCGACGCCGCCGCCAAACGCTTCAACGTCGCCCCGTCGGAGATTCATACCGAGTCGGGCGTGGTGATCGCCGGCGACAAACGCGCCACCTACGGTGAACTGGCAGATGACGCCGGCAAGCTGCCAGTGCCGGACCCGGCCTCGATCAAGTTCAAGGAGGCCAAGGACTGGAAGATCATCGGGAAACCGACCCCGCGCCTCGACACCCCGGAGAAAATCACCGGTCGGGCCAAGTTCGGCATGGACGTGCAGTTTGACGGCTTGATGACCGCCATGGCCGTGCGTCCGCCAGTGTTCGGCGGCAGCGTCAAATCCTTCGAAGGCGCCGAAGCGCTGGCGGTGCCTGGCGTGCACAAAGTGGTGCAGGTGCCCACGGGCGTGGCGGTGATTGCCGATCATTACTGGGCGGCGAAACTGGGTCGCGATGCGCTGAAAATCGACTGGGACCTGGGGCCGAACAGCGGGCTCGACAGCGTCAAACTGCTGGAAAGCTTCCGCCAACTCGCCACCACCGCCGGCATGCCGGCCAGTCAGGCCGGGGATACCGCCGCCACATTGAAGAAAGCCGTGAAATCCATCGACGTCGAATACAGCGTGCCGTATCTGGCCCACGCACCGATGGAGCCGCTCAACTGCACGGTGAAAATCACGGCGGACAAATGCGAAATCTGGACCGGCACCCAGTTCCAGACCCTCGATCAAATGGTCGCGGGCAAGATCACCGGGCTCAAACCCGAACAGGTGGAAATCCACACTGAATTCCTCGGCGGTGGCTTTGGGCGCCGGGCCAATCCGACCTCGGACTTTGTCGCCGAAGCGGTCGAAGTGGCAAAAGCGGCGGGCATGCCGGTGAAAACCGTATGGTCCCGTGAGGACGACATTCGCGGCGGCTACTACCGTTCGATGTTCCTCCATCAAGCGAACATAGGCCTGGATGCCGACGGCCTGCCGCTGGCCTGGAAGCATGTGATGGTCGGGCAGTCGATCATGGACGGCACCGCGTTTGCCGCGACCATGGTCAAGGACGGCGTCGACAAGACTTCGGTCGAGGGCGTGGCCGACAGTCCTTACATCGAGGGCCTGGCCAATCATCAGGTGGAGCTGCATTCACCGAAAACCGGCATCAGCGTGCTGTGGCTGCGCTCCGTGGGGCACAGTCACAACGCGTTTGTCATGGAATCGCTGATCGATGAACTGGCCGATGCGGCCGGCAAGGACCCGGTGGAATACCGACGAACCTTGCTCAAGGACCATCCACGGCATCTCGGCGTGCTCAACCTGGCAGTGGAAAAAGCCAACTGGAGCGCGCCGCTGCCGGACGGTCATGCCTTGGGCGTGGCGGTGCATGAATCGTTCGGCAGCTACGTCGCCCATGTCGCCGAAGTGTCCGAGGACAACCTGAAGATTCGCGTGCACCGGGTGGTGTGCGCGGTGGATTGCGGCATTGCGGTCAACCCGCAGAGCATCGCGGCGCAGATGGAATCCTGCGTCACCTTCGGACTTGGATTTGCCTTGCGCAGCAAACTGACGTTCAAGGACGGCCAGGTGGTGCAGTCCAATTACCACGATTATCAGGTGCTGCGACTCAATGAAATGCCGGTGGTGGAGGTGCACATCGTGCCCAGCACCGACAAACCCGGCGGTATCGGCGAGGCCGGTGTGCCGCCCGTGGCGCCAGCGGTGGCCAACGCAGTGTTCGCCCTGACCGGGCAACGCCTGCGGGAGCTGCCGCTGCAACTGTCGGGGGTGTGACATGAGACGACATTTGATCCTGGGCGCGGTGGTGTTGGTCGGCCTGACAGGCTACGCGTCGGACCTGTTCGCGGCGGACAATCCAGCGGCGTTGAAAGCCTTCGACACCGTGCAAAAGGTCTTTCAGAGCCCGCGTTGCCAGAACTGCCACATCCCCGGCGATTCGCCGTTGCAATTCGATGCCGGCATTCCGCACGCGATGAATGTGGTGCGCGGCATGGACGGCAAGGGCGCCGCCGGTTTGCCCTGTGCCACCTGCCACGCCGAAAACAACCCGCCAGCCAGTTACGGCCCCCACGCACCGCCGGGGGCGCCGCACTGGAGCCTGCCACCCGCCGCGCACAAAATGGCCTGGATCGGCCTGCCGGCGGACAAGCTCTGCGCGATGATCAAGGATCGCTCCAGCAATGGTGACCGGGATTTCGCTGCATTGATCAAGCATGTCAGCGACGACAAACTGGTGCTCTGGGGCTGGAATCCGGGCGGCAATCGAGCGCCGGTGCCGGTGCCGCATGACATCTTTGTTACGCAATTCAAGCTCTGGGCGGATGCCGGAGGCCCGTGTCCGGTGGCGGGCATCTGACCAACGGCGGCTTAAAAAGGAGTCAAACCGGAGATGTGCGGCTCTAACGTACATACCCATCGCAGGAGTGACACATGCTGCTTCCAGGCAAACCGATCAAACCGGGCACTTGCACAGACACCTTGCACGGCCCGGACACTGCACTGCAGGAGCGCGAATTGCTGCGTGACCTGGCGCGACAGGCCGAGCAGGAACTGACCGCGGTGCAGGTGGCGAGCATGGACGAATTGACCCTGTTACCTAATCGCCACGGCTTCCAGGCCCTGGCACAAATGGGTCTGGACGCATGCTTGCGAATGGGCAAACCGGCGACGTTGCTGTTTTTCGACCTCGATAACTTCAAGCACATCAACTATCTGTACGGCCGCGCCGAAGGCGACGATGCCTTGAAAACCTTCGCCGACGTGCTGCGGATCGCCTTTCGCGAAAGCGATGTGATCGGGCGCATGGGCAGCGATGAGTTCGCCGCTTTGCTGACCGGTGCCCACGCTGTGGAGATCCCGTCGATTCGGGCGCGGCTCGAAGAAATGCTCGACGAGCGCAACGCCACGGTGCATCGCGGTTACGACATACGCTTCAGCATCGCCCAGATCGAGTTTCATCCGGCGCTGCACCACACCGTAGACGGTCTATTGGCCGCGATTGGTGAGCAGGTCAACGGTCACGCGTTCGGCCACTCGTAACAACGCAGCGTCATTCCTGAACCGGCCAATTATTTGCAATCCGATCGGCAACAGCCCTTCGGCGCGTGGCAGCGGGAGATTCACCTGCGGCCAGCCGAACGCGCCCCAGAACTTGATGTAGTCCGATGGGCCGGTGTTTTCGGCGCTGTCCCGATGCAGCGGCGCGACGGTGCCGCAGCATGGGCCGAGCATTGCGTCGAAAGGCTGGCAAATCTCATTCAGGATCGGCGCAAGGGCCGCCAATCGGGCCTTGGCAGCGGTTTCCTGTTCCCAGGTGGTGACCGCCGCGCGGTCGAACATGGACAGTATCGAAGGGCTCAGCAGGTTGCGATGTTCCTGAAACTCCTTCGCCAGCGAACGGGCGCCTTCGCAATCGTTGATCAACAGGTGATCGTCGAACACCCCGGCGAACTCCTCCGGCAACTGCACCTCACTGACCTGATGACCGACGCTGCGCAACTGTGCCACCGCTTGTTCCAGAGCGTTGGCCACTTCGGGGGCGACTTGATCCCAGCGTGCGGTGCGATAGAAGCCTAAACGCAGGGGACGCTGTTCGATGTCAGGCACTTTGAATCCCGGGATCAACACCCGCGCCACTAGACTCAGATCCCGTACCGAGCGCCCGTACCAGCCGACCGTGTCGAAACTCGGCGCCAGCGGTTTTATCCCTTCCAGCGACACCAGCCCAAACGACGGCTTGAACGCGAAAAGGCCGCAGTAGGACGCCGGTTTCAGCAGCGATCCGGCAGTCTGGGTGCCCAGCGCCAAGGCAAAGAAATCCGCCGCCATCCCGGCCGCCGAACCGGCGCTGGAACTGCCTGGCGTTCGCTCCAGGTCATGCGGATTACGGGTCGGACCGGTACGCATGTAGGCAAATTCAGTGGTGTGGGTCTTGCCCATGATCAGCGCGCCGGCTTGGCGCAGCAGGGTTACCACATGGGCGTCCCGGGACGGTTGATGATCGGCGTAGATCGGCGAAAAGAACTGTGTGGGATGGTCGGCGCTGTCGAGGATGTCCTTGACGCCCACCGGTACGCCGGCCAACAGACCTTGGCCATCGTTCAGCGCGGCGTGCAGGCGCACCTGCTGCGGTTTGAACGAGGCGAAGGCGTGGATGGCCGGTTCCAGGGTTTCGATGCGCTCAAGAAACGCCTCGGCAATCGCCGCGACCGTCGTCTCGCCATCGCGCACCGACTGACTGAGGGCGGTGGCGTCCAGGGCAGGGCGGCTCATTTGGCGAACAACTGGCTGATGTCCTTGAACGCCTTGAACTCCAGGGCATTGCCGCACGGGTCGAACAGAAACATCGTCGCCTGCTCGCCGACCAAACCCTGAAAACGAATCCCCGGTTCAATCACAAACTGCGTACCAAGAGATTGCAGGCGCTCAGCCAGGGTTTCCCATTCCGCCATCCCCAGCACCACGCCGAAGTGCGGCACCGGCACGTTGTGGCCATCCACGGCGTTGGTATGGGCGGCTTCTTGCGAAGCGTTTTTCGGCGCCACGTGAATCACCAGTTGGTGGCCGAAAAAGTTGAAATCCACCCAGTGGTCGCTGGAGCGGCCTTCTTCCAGGCCGAACACTTCGCCATAGAAACTGCGCGCGGCCGCCAGGTCATACACCGGAATCGCCAGGTGAAAAGGGGAGAGTTGCATCGGTTGATCCTCAACGGTCGGAAGTTGCAGCTGAGTTTAGTCCTGTGCTTTTTGATTAAAAGACGATAATTTTTGCGTCGAGCTCAAATTATTTCGATCAATGGTGGCGCTGATGCTACGGGAACTGAAAACCTTTATCGCGGTGACCCGCTACGGCACGTTCGCAGCCGCCGGCATGCACATCGGCCTGACACAGTCCGCAGTCAGCGCGCAGATTCGCAATCTGGAACAGGCGCTGGGCATTCGTTTATTCGACCGCACTGGGCGTCAGGCGCTGCTCAATGCGGCGGGCCAGCGAGCGTTGCCGATGGCCCGGGAAATGCTGGAAACCTTTGCGCGCATGGCGGTCAGTGATGACGTCAGCGAATACCGTGGCGAGTTGAAGATCGGTGCGGTGGCCACGGTGCAGACCGGGTTGTTGCCCCAGGCGTTGTTGCGGTTGAGGCAGCAGGCGCCGTTGCTGGAGCCGAAACTGGTGCCGGGTGTGTCGCTGAATCTGCTGAGCCAGGTCGACACCGGGGAAGTGGATCTGGCAATCCTGATCAAGCCGCCGTTTGAACTGCCCAAGGAATTGTCAGCGCAAGTCATTCGCAAAGAACCGTTTGTGTTGATCGTGCCGGCGGGTTTGGAGGGCGATGATCCGCTGCAATTGCTCGCCGAGCATCCTCACGTGCGCTACGACCGCAATTCGTTCGGCGGACGCCTGGTGACGCGGTTCCTGCGCGAACAGCAGATAGACGTGCGGGTAGCGCTGGAGCTGGATGAGCTGGAAGCGATTGTGAAAATGGTCGAGTGCGGGTTGGGCGTATCGCTGCTGCCGGAGGCGGGGTTGTGGGTGGAACACGGGGCGAAGGTGCGGGTGATTGCGCTGGGGGAATTGACGTTCTATCGGGAGATTGTGTTGTTGCAGCGCTATAGCCAGCGGACACAGCCGATTCAACAACTTTTTGCGCGGTGCCTCACGCACAACACATAACCCCCTGTGGGAGCGGGCTTGCTCGCGAAGGCGGCTTAACATTCAACATCTATGTTGCCTGACACACCGCTTTCGCGAGCAAGCCCGCTCCCACAGGGGATCTGTGTCCACCACTGAAATCCAGGCACAAAAAAACCCGCCAGGCTCGGCGGGTTTTTTATGCGCTAACCGAAGATCACTCTTCGATATTGCCCATCGCAGTGGTGTTGAAACCACCGTCTACGTACATGATTTCGCCGCTGATGCCGGACGCCAGGTCCGAGCACAGGAAGGCGCCGGCGTTGCCGACTTCGTCGATGGTGACGTTACGACGCAGCGGGGTTTGCGCTTCGTTGGCGGCCAGCATCTTGCGGAAGTTCTTGATGCCGGAAGCGGCGAGGGTGCGGATCGGGCCAGCCGATACGGCGTTGACGCGGGTGCCATCCGGGCCCAGGGAGCCAGCCAGGTAACGTACGCCCGCTTCCAGGGAAGCCTTGGCCATGCCCATCACGTTGTAGTTCGGCATGGTGCGCTCGGCGCCCAGGTACGACAGGGTCAGCAGGCTGCCGTTGCGGCCTTTCATCATTTCGCGGCCAGCCTTGGCCAGGGCCACGAAGCTGTAGGCGCTGATGTCGTGAGCAATGCGGAAACCTTCACGGGTGGTGGCTTCGGTGAAGTCGCCGTCCAGTTGGTCGCCCGGGGCGAAGCCGACGGAGTGAACGATCACGTCCAGGCCATCCCACTTCTTGCTCAGTGCTTCGAAGACCTTGGCGATTTCTTCATCGCTGGCTACGTCGCACGGGAAGCACAGCTCAGGGCTCGAGCCCCAGCCTTGTGCGAATTCTTCAACACGACCTTTCAGTTTGTCGTTCTGATAAGTGAAGGCAAGCTCAGCGCCCTCGCGATGCATGGCGGCAGCGATGCCGGATGCGATGGACAGCTTGCTGGCGACACCGACGATCAGTACGCGCTTACCGGCGAGAAAACCCATGTGTTGCTCCTCTCTTTCAGGTTATTGCGCAGTGGCTGGTGCCAGGAAAGCGGCTTCCAGCAACTGCTGTGTATACGGATGTTGGGGGGCGGCAAAGATACTTTGCGCGTCTCCCTGTTCGACCACTTGGCCATGCTTGACCACCATCAACTGGTGGCTCAGCGCTTTGACGACAGCCAGGTCATGGCTGATAAACAGATACGTCAGGTTGTACTTGGTTTGCAGTGACCGCAACAGCTCCACCACTTGGCGTTGCACTGTCCGGTCGAGGGCCGAAGTCGGCTCGTCCAGCAGGATCAACGCCGGTTTTAGCACTAATGCCCGGGCAATGGCGATTCTCTGCCGTTGCCCGCCGGAAAATTCGTGGGGGTAGCGGTTCCGGCTTTCCGGGTCCAGGCCTACCTCCTTCAATGCCGCAATAATCGCTTGTTCCTGTTCCGCCTCGGTGCCCATCTTGTGGATCCGCAGGCCTTCGCCGACGATCTGGCTCACGCACATCCGCGGGCTCAGGCTGCCGAACGGGTCCTGGAACACCACCTGCATCTCGCGACGCAACGGTCGAACTTCGTTCTGCGTCAGGCAGTCTAGCTGCTTGCCTTCAAAACGGATGCCTCCTTTGCTGCCGATCAGCCGCAAAATCGCGAGGCCGAGCGTCGATTTGCCGGAACCGCTTTCGCCCACGATCCCCAGGGTCTGGCCCTGGGGCAGGCTGAAATTGATGCCGTCCACAGCCTTGATGTAATCCACCGTGGTTTTCAGGAAGCCTTTCTTGATCGGGAACCAGACTTTCAGGTCCTCGACCTGCAGCAATGGCGGGCCAATAACATTGGTCGCCGGCTTGCCGCTGGGCTCCGCTGCCAGCAGTTCCCGAGTGTACGGATGCTGCGGCGCGCGGAACAACTCTTCGCACGATGCCTGTTCGACGATGCAACCGCGCTGCATGACACATACGCGATGCGCAATTCTTCGTACAAGGTTCAAATCGTGACTGATCAGTAACAACGCCATGCCCAGACGGGCCTGTAATTCCTTGAGCAATTCGAGGATTTTCAGCTGAACGGTCACGTCCAGAGCGGTGGTCGGTTCGTCGGCAATCAGCAGTTCCGGCTCGTTGGCCAGGGCCATCGCAATCATCACCCGCTGGCGCTGGCCGCCGGACAATTCATGGGGCAGGGCCTTGAGGCGCTTGTGCGGTTCGGGAATGCCGACCATCTCCAGCAATTCCAGAGTGCGCTTGGTCGCGACTTTGCCGGTCAGGCCCTTGTGGATGCCGAGGATCTCGTTGATCTGCTTCTCGATCGAGTGCAGCGGATTGAGCGAGGTCATCGGCTCCTGGAAAATCATCGCGATCCGGTTACCGCGGATGTGGCGGATGGTTTTCTCTTTCAGGCTCAGCAGGTCTTGCCCGGAATATTCGATGGTGCCGGACGGGTGCCGGGCCAGCGGGTAGGGCAGCAGGCGCAGGATCGAGTGGGCGGTCACCGATTTTCCGGAACCGCTTTCACCCACCAGGGCCAGGGTTTCGCCACGCTTGATATCGAAGCTGACGCCCTCGACCACCCGCTGCACGCGTTCGCCGACGACAAATTCGACGGCGAGGTCGCGCACTTCGATCAGATTGTCCTGATTCATTTCACTTCCTCGGGTCGAAGGCATCGCGAGCGGACTCGCCGATAAACACCAGCAAACTCAACATCAGCGCCAGCACGGCAAACGCGCTCATGCCCAGCCACGGTGCTTGCAGGTTGGATTTGCCCTGGGCCACCAGCTCACCCAGTGACGGGCTGCCCGCCGGCAGACCAAAACCGAGGAAATCCAGGGCGGTCAGTGTGCCGATGGCGCCAGTCAGGATGAACGGCATGAAGGTCATGGTCGAGACCATGGCGTTGGGCAAGATGTGGCGGAACATGATTGCGCCATTCTGCATCCCCAGCGCCCGGGCCGCGCGCACGTATTCGAGGTTACGCCCGCGCAGGAACTCGGCGCGCACCACGTCCACCAGGCTCATCCATGAGAACAGCAGCATGATCCCCAGCAGCCACCAGAAGTTCGGTTGCACGAAACTGGCGAGGATGATCAGCAGATACAACACCGGCAGCCCGGACCAGATTTCGAGGAACCGTTGCCCGGCCAGATCGACCCAGCCGCCATAAAACCCCTGCAAGGCCCCGGCAATCACGCCGATGATCGAGCTGAGAATGGTCAGCGTCAGGGCAAACAATACGGAAATCCGGAAGCCGTAGATCACCCGCGCCAGCACGTCACGGCCCTGATCGTCGGTGCCCAGCAGGTTGTCCGCCGAAGGCGGCGCCGGGGCCGGGACTTTCAGGTCGTAGTTGATGCTCTGGTAGCTGTAGGGGATCGGCGCCCACAGAATCCAGGCGTCCTTGGCCTTGAGCAGTTCGCGGATGTACGGGCTCTTGTAGTTGGCTTCCAGCGGGAATTCGCCGCCGAAGGTGGTTTCCGGGTAGCGCTTGAGCGCCGGGAAATACCAGCCGTTGTCGTAATGCACCACCAGCGGTTTGTCGTTGGCGATCAATTCGGCGCCGAGGCTGGCGCCAAACAGGATCAGGAACAGCCACAGCGACCACCAGCCACGCTTGTTGGCCTTGAACAGTTCGAAACGGCGGCGATTGAGGGGGGACAGGCTCATCTCAATGCTCCCGGTGTTCGAAGTCGATGCGCGGATCGACCAGGGTGTAGGTGAGGTCGCCGATCAGTTTCACCACCAGCCCCAATAACGTGAAGATAAACAGCGTGCCGAAAACTACCGGATAGTCACGGTTGATCGCCGCTTCAAAACTCATCAGGCCGAGGCCGTCGAGGGAGAAAATCACTTCCACCAGCAGCGAGCCGGTAAAGAAGATCCCGATAAACGCCGACGGGAACCCGGCGATCACCAACAGCATGGCGTTGCGGAATACATGGCCGTAGAGCACGCGATGGTTGGTCAGGCCCTTGGCTTTGGCGGTAACCACGTACTGCTTGTTGATTTCATCGAGGAAGCTGTTCTTGGTCAGCAGGGTCATGGTCGCGAAGTTGCCGATCACCAGCGCCGTTACCGGCAAGGCCAGGTGCCAGAAGTAATCGAGGACCTTGCCGCCCATGCTCAGCTCGGCGAAGTTGTTCGAGGTCAGGCCCCGCAGCGGGAACCAGTCGAAATAACTGCCGCCGGCAAACAGCACGATCAGCAGGATCGCAAACAGGAACGCCGGGATCGCGTAGCCGACGATGATCAGCGAACTGGTCCAGACGTCAAAGTGGCTGCCGTGCCTTGTAGCCTTGGCGATCCCCAGCGGGATCGACACCAGGTACATGATCAGCGTGCTCCACAACCCGAGGGAGATCGACACCGGCATCTTTTCCTTGATCAGGTCGATGACCTTGGCGTCGCGGAAGAAGCTGTCGCCGAAATCCAGGGTCGCGTAGTTCTTGACCATGATCCACAAGCGTTCCGGCGCCGATTTGTCGAAGCCGTACATGTGCTCGATTTCCTTGACCAGCGCCGGGTCCAGGCCCTGGGCGCCGCGATAGGCCGAGCCGGCCACCGACACTTCGGCACCGCCACCGGCGATACGACTGGTGGCGCCTTCGAAGCCTTCGAGCTTGGCGATCATCTGCTCCACCGGGCCGCCGGGGGCAGCCTGGATGATCACGAAGTTGATCAGCAAAATGCCGAACAAGGTCGGGATGATCAGCAGCAGTCGCCGAAAAATATACGCCAGCATTGATTACTCCGTGCCCGCAGGGTCGGCTTGCAGTTTGGTTTCGACTTCTACCGCCGGTTTCGCGTCAGGCTTGACCCACCAGGTGGCAATGCCGACGTCGTACTTGGGTGAGATTTTTGGATGGCCGATGTGATTCCAGTACGCCACGCGCCAGGTCTTGATGTGCCAATTGGGGATCACGTAATAACCCCATTGCAGCACGCGGTCCAGCGCACGGGCGTGGGCCACCAGGCTTTTGCGTGACTCGGCGTTGATCAGGCCCTCGACCAATTGGTCCACCACCGGGTCTTTCAGGCCCATGGAATTGCGGCTGCCGGGTTTGTCGGCGGCGGCGGACATCCAGAACTCGCGCTGTTCGTTACCCGGCGAGTTGGACTGCGGGAAGCTGCCGACGATCATGTCGAAGTCCCGGGAACGCACGCGGTTGATGTACTGCGAGACGTCGACCCGGCGAATCACCAGGTCGATGCCGAGGTCGCTGAGGTTACGCTTGAACGGCAACAGCACGCGTTCGAATTCGGTCTGGGCCAGCAGGAACTCGATGGTCACCGGTTTGCCGGTGGCGTCGACCATTTTGTCGTCGACGATCCGCCAGCCGGCCTCTTGCAGCAACTGATAGGCCTTGCGCTGCTGGGTGCGGATCATGCCGCTGGCGTCGGTCGTCGGGTTCTGGAACGCCTCGCTGAACACTTCGGCCGGGAGTTTGCTGCGGAACGGGTCGAGGATCGCCAGTTGATCGGCGTCCGGCAGGCCGGTGGCGGCCATTTCCGAGTTTTCGAAATAACTGCGGGTGCGCGCATAGGCGCCGTTGAACAGTTGCTTGTTGGTCCACTCGAAGTCCAGCAGCAACGTCAGGGCCTGGCGCACGCGGATGTCCTGGAACACTGGGCGACGCAGGTTGAAGACGAAGCCTTGCATGCCGGTCGGGTTGCCGTTGGGGATCTGTTCCTTGATCAACCGGCCCTCGGTCACCGCCGGAATGTTGTAGGCGTTGGCCCAGTTCTTCGCGGTCATCTCCAGCCAGTAATCGAACTGCCCGGCCTTGAGCGCTTCCAGGGCCACGGTGTTGTCGCGGTAATAATCGGTGGTCATCACATCAAAGTTGTAGAAGCCACGGTTGGCCGGCAGGTCCTTGCCCCAGTAATCCTTGACCCGTTCATAACGCACCGAACGCCCGGCCTTCACTTCGCTGACCTTGTAAGGGCCGCTGCCCAGCGGGATTTCCAGGTTGCCCTTGTTGAAGTCTCGGGTGGCCCACCAGTGTTTCGGCAGCACCGGCAACTGGCCGAGGATCAGCGGCAGTTCGCGGTTGTTGCTGTGCTTGAACTTGAACAGCACCGTCAGCGGGTCTTCGGCGACCACGTCATCGACATCGCTGTAGTAGCCGCGATAGAGCGGGGCGCCGTCCTTGATCAGGGTCTGGAAGCTGAACACCACGTCTTCGGCGCGCACCGGGTGGCCGTCGTGGAAACGGGCTTCGGGACGCAGGTAGAAGCGCACCCAGCTGTTGTCCGGGGCTTTCTCGATCTTGCCGGCGATCAACCCGTATTCGGTGAACGGTTCATCCAGGCCCTGTTTGGCCAGGGTGTCGTAGATCATCCCGACATCGTCGGCCGGCACGCCTTTGCTGATAAACGGGTTGAGGCTGTCGAAGCCGCCGAAACCGGCCTGGCGGAAGATCCCGCCCTTGGGCGCGTCCGGGTTGACGTAGTCGAAGTGCTTGAAGTCGGCCGGGTATTTCGGCGGCTCGTTGTACAGGGTCAAGGCATGTTGCGGGGCGGCGCAGGCCAGCCCGGCGAACAACAGACCGCTGGCCTGCAGGAGCAGGGCGCGTACGGGTTTCATTGATCTTTCTCCGAAGACTTCAGCCGCCACGCGGAAAGGCCCAGGGTGTAGGGCGGCGTGGTGACAAAGGCGAACCGGTTGCGGTAGGCCAGGCGATGGTAATTGAGGTACCAGTTGGGAATGATGTAGTGCTGCCACAGCAGCACCCGGTCGAGGGCCTTGCCGGCGGCGACCTGTTCATCCCGGGTCTGGGCGGCAAGCAATTGTTCGAGCAAATGATCGACCACCGGGTTGGCGATGCCGGCGTAGTTCTTGCTGCCCTTGACCCCGACCTGGCTGGAATGGAAGTACTGCCATTGCTCCAGGCCCGGACTGAGGGTCTGGTTGAGGGTCATCAGGATCATGTCGAAATCGAACTGATCCAGGCGTTGTTTGTACTGGGCGCGATCCACCGTGCGCAGCCGTGCGTCGATGCCGATGCTGGCGAGGTTCTCGACGTAGGGCTGGAGGATGCGTTCCAGGTTCGGGTTGACCAGCAGAATCTCGAAACGCAACGGCTGGCCGTTGGCGTTCTGCACGCGCTGGCCATTGAGCTTCCAGCCGGCCTCGCTGAGCAGGGCCAGGGCCTTGCGCAAGGTTTCCCGTGGAATGCCGCGCCCTTCGGTCTGCGGCAGGCTGAAGGGCTCGGTAAAGAGCTTGGCGGGCAACTGCTCGCGATACGGCTTGAGCATCAGCCACTCGTGACCGACCGGCAGGCCGCTGGCTTCGAATTCGCTGTTGGGGTAGTAACTCATGGCGCGCTTGTAGGCGCCGCTGAACAGCGTGCGGTTGGTCCACTCGAAGTCGAACATCAGCCCCAGCGCTTCGCGCACCTTGACCTCGGAAAAGGTCGGGCGCCGGGTGTTCATGAACAGGCCCTGGCTCTGGGTCGGGATCTGGTGCGGAATCTGCGCCTTGATCACGTCGCCACGTCGCACCGCCGGGAAGTTGTAGCCGTTGTCCCAGTTCTTCGCCTGGTGCTCGATGTAGATGTCGAACTCGCCGGCCTTGAAGGCTTCGAAGGCCACGTCGCTGTCGCGATAGAACTCGACTTCCATGCGATCGAAGTTGTATTTGCCGCGATTGACCGCCAGGTCCTTGCCCCAGTAATCCTTGACCCGTTCGAAGACCAGTTGCCGCCCCGGTTGCACCGAGGTGATGCGGTACGGCCCGCTGCCCAGTGGCGGTTCGAAGGTGGTGGCCTTGAAGTCGCGACCTTTCCAGTAATGCTGAGGCAGCACCGGCATCTCGCCCAGGCGCAGGATCAGCAGCGGATTGCCGGCGCGCTTGAACACGAAACGGATGCGTTGCGGGTTAAGAATGTCGACCCGCAGCACTTCCTGGAGGGCAGTGCGGTACTGCGGATGACCTTCCTTGAGCAGCAAACGGTAGGAAAACGCCACGTCGTAGGCGGTGATCGGCGTGCCGTCGTGGAACCGCGCTTCGGGGCGCAGGTTGAACACCACCCAGCTGCGATCCTCGCTGTATTCCACCGTTTGGGCGATCAAGCCATAGCTGGAGGTCGGCTCGTCGCCGGACGGCGCGTACTGGCCCGTGCCGACCATCAGCGGCTCGTTGAGCTCGTTGATGCCGTATTGCAGGAAATTCGGCGTGGAAACCGGGCTCGAGCCCTTGAACGTGTAAGGGTTTAGCGTATCGAAGGTGCCAAACGCCATCACCCGCAAGGTACCGCCCTTGGGCGCTTGCGGGTTGACCCAGTCGAAGTGGGTAAATCTGGCCGGGTACTTGAGCGTGCCGAACTGCGCATAACCATGGCTTTCGCTGATCGTCGCGCTTGCGGAAGAGCTCAAGGCCAGGCTGATCAGGAGAAGGAGGAGGGGACGCTTCAAGTCAGAGATCCGATCCAGGCGGCTTGGGCTTTGTGGGCCGTACAGTAACAGCTTGTATCGACAGGAAAAAGACAGGGGGTTAATGCGCTGTTAATTGCGGGGGCGGTGGCCCTGCATGCTGCAGAACCTGTGGGAGCGGACTTGCTCGCGAATGCGGCTTTCCAGTCACCGGATAGGTTGCCTGATACACCGCTTTCGCGAGCAAACCCGCTCCCACAGGGGATCTGTGACAGCCCTTAAATTCCGGGCAAAAAAAAGCCCCTGATTTTCAGGGGCTGTTTATTAGCGTGGCGACGACACCGTCAGCATCTGACCCGGCTTCAGTGCCTGGCCAACCCGCGGATTCCAGCGCTTGAGGTGTTGCATCTCAACGTTGAAACGTTTGGCAACCATATACAGCGAGTCACCTTGCTGGACCTTGTAAGTCTGCTGGGTCTTGGCGACAGTCTTGCCGGTGTCCTTGCCCTTCGACTTGCCACTCGCGGCGACGACGGTGTTGATCCGGCCGGCGCTGCGCTTGGTGTTGTCCTGCATGACCAGGGTCTGGCCGACCTTGAGGTTCTTGCCGGTCATCTTGTTCCAGCGCTGCAGATCCTTGACATCGACCTTGTTGGCCTTGGCGATGGCGGCGAGGTTGTCGCCACGTTTCACCCGGTAGGCGCGCTTGAGCTGGGCGATTTCGTTGTCGTCGGCGCCTTCGAACACCGGTTTCAGTGGTCGCGAGCTGATCAGCTCTTCAGGACGCATGGTCGACAGGCTGGCGGTCAGCAGTTGCGCCTTGGACGTCGGCACCAGCAAATGCTGGGGGCCGTCGATGGTGGTGCGCTGCTTGAAGGCCGGGTTGAGCTGGAACAGTTCGTCTTCGTCGATGTTGGCCACCGCGGCAACCTTGGACAGGTCCATGCGCTGGTTGATTTCGACGACCTGGAAGTACGGTTCGTTGGCGATCGGGTTGAGGTTCACGCCGTAGGCTTCCGGCGCCAGCACCACTTGCGACAGGGCCAGCAACTTCGGTACGTAGGCCTGGGTTTCGGCCGGCAGCGGCAGATTCCAGTAGTCGGTCGGCAGGCCGAGCTTCTCGTTACGCTCGATGGCGCGACTGACCGTGCCTTCACCGGCGTTGTAGGCGGCGAGGGCCAGCAACCAGTCACCGTTGAACATGTCGTGCAGGCGGGTCAGGTAGTCCATGGCTGCGGTGGTCGAGGCGGTGATATCGCGACGGCCATCATAGAAACGGGTTTGACGCAGGTTGTAGTAACGCCCGGTGGAAGGAATGAATTGCCAAAGACCCACCGCGTCGGCCCGGGAATAGGCCATCGGGTTGTAGGCGCTTTCAATCACTGGCAGTAGCGCCAGCTCCAGCGGCATGTTGCGTTCTTCAAGGCGTTCGATGATGTAGTGGATGTACAGGCTGCCGCGTTCGCCGGCGTTTTCGAGGAAGGACGGGTTACTGGCGAACCACAGTCGTTGTTGCTCGATACGCGGGTTGACGCCCAGGTTGTCCTGCAGCTGGAAGCCCTGGCGCATGCGCTCCCAGACGTCCTGCGGTACTTGCGGTGTTGGTTTCTCGCTGAGCCAGATGGGTTTCTGCTTGGCTCGGGCGGCAATATTCGGGGTATGTGTTGCTTCGGTTTGCGGGACATGGCTTGAACAGCCCGCCAAAGTGGCGGACACAGCCACCGCGATGGCTTGAGCCAAGCGGGTCAATGCGTCTGAATTGATGGCTTTACGAATAGGTGACGACATTGGCTGGAAGTAAGTTCCGGGCAAAAATGTCGGGGGATTCTAGAAAGCGTACCCCCCGCGGTCAACCATTCAGAATTTTTGTACCAATAGGTAGCCAGCTTAGAACTTATCTTTCCAAGCCCGCAAGGCAGCAAAGACCGCACTCGGACCCCGGTTTTGGGTTCCATTCCGTTCGTCCACTTTTTCTTTAACGGATGTTTCATCGACACGCAAAAACGGGTTGGTCAGCTTTTCAAGCGCCAGCGTAGAGGGCAGCGTCATGATTCCGGCTTCACGTTGCGCGGCCACTTTTTCCAGACGTGCGGCAGTGTCCGGATTGCCCGGTTCCACCGCTGCGGCAAACTTCAGGTTGCTCAAGGTGTATTCGTGGGTGCAATACACCAGCGTGTCCTCCGGCAATGACGCCAGGCGTGCCAGCGAGGTGTGCATCTGCTCCGGGGTGCCTTCGAACAAGCGACCGCAACCGGCGGCAAACAACGTATCGCCGCAGAACAACAGGCCATGGTGATAAAAGGCGATATGCCCCAGGGTGTGACCGGGGACGGCGTAGACGTCGAAGTCCCAGCCCAGCACGCTGATGCGGTCGTTGTCCTTGAGCGCGACGTCCCGCGTCGGGATGGTTTCGCTGGCCGGGCCGTAGACTTTCGCGTCTGTCGCTTTTTTCAGCTGCTCGACGCCGCCGACGTGGTCATGATGATGGTGAGTGATCAGAATATCGCTGAGCACCCAGCCTGGATGCGCCGCCAGCCAGGCCTGGACCGGCGCGGCGTCGCCCGGATCGACCACGGCGCAGCGTTGGGTGCGGTGGTCCTGTAACAACCAGATGTAGTTGTCGGTGAAGGCGGGCAGGGCACTGATCTGTATCATCGTCGGATTCGCCAAGCGGAAAACAATGGCGCATCTTAGAACTTCCTGGCGCTTTGGAGAATGCAATGACCGATAAAGCGTTCGCTCAGGCCGATCCTGAGTGGCTGACATTGATCAGCGCCGCCCGTGAATGGTTGTCCGGCCCGATCGGACAATTTCTGCTGGACGAAGAACGGCGCATGCTCGAAGACGAGTTGGGCCGGTTCTTCGGCGGCTACCTCGTGCACTACGGTCCATCGGCCGAAACACCGCCGTCGGCGCCGCAAGTACAGCGCAACGTACGGCTCGGGGCGCCACTGCCCGGGGTCGAGATCGTCTGTGAAGAACAGGCGTGGCCCTTGAGCGAGCACGCCGCCGATGTGGTGGTGTTGCAGCATGGGCTGGATTTCTGCCTGTCGCCCCATGGTTTGCTGCGTGAAGCGGCAAGCAGCGTGCGGCCCGGCGGGCATTTGCTGATTATCGGCATCAATCCCTGGAGCACTTGGGGCCTGCGGCATGTGTTCGCCCACGACGGCCTGCGCAAGGCCCGTTGCATTTCACCGTCGCGGGTCGGTGACTGGCTGAACCTGCTGGGCTTCGCGCTGGAGAAACGTCGCTTCGGGTGCTATCGTCCGCCGCTTGCGTCGCCTAAATGGCAGAGCCGTCTGGCGGGGTGGGAACGCAAGGCCGGTGACTGGCAACTGTCGGGCGGCGGCTTCTATTTATTGGTGGCACGCAAGATCGTGGTTGGCCTGCGCCCCGTGCGTCAGGAACGACGCGAGCCGATGGGCAAGCTGATTCCGTTGCCGATGGCCAAGGTCAATCGTCGCCATATCGAGCCGTAAACATTCTTTATTTTCCCGGCCGGGTTAGCCCGGCCTCGGGCATCGTCGATCCTGGATCGGCGAGCCACCGCATTTTCTGGATAGATTGGCATGAGCGATAGCGTAGAACTGTTCACTGATGGCGCCTGCAAAGGCAACCCAGGCCCCGGCGGCTGGGGCGCACTGCTGGTGTGCAAGGGCGTCGAGAAGGAACTGTGGGGCGGCGAAGCCAACACCACCAACAACCGCATGGAGCTGATGGGCGCGATCAAGGGCCTGGAAGAACTCAAGCGTTCCTGCGACGTGCTGCTGGTGACCGACTCCCAGTACGTGATGAAAGGCATCAACGAGTGGATGGCCAACTGGAAGAAACGCGGCTGGAAAACTGCGGCGAAAGAACCGGTCAAGAATGCCGACCTGTGGAAGCTGCTGGACGAACAGGTCAACCGCCACACCGTGACCTGGAAATGGGTGCGCGGGCACATCGGCCACCATGGCAACGAACGGGCTGATCAGTTGGCCAATCGCGGCGTGGATGAAGTGCGCGGTTACAAGCAGGACTAATTGCGGCGCGGCCTTCGCGAGCAGGCTCGCTCCCACATTTGAAATGCATTCCCCTGTGGGAGCGAGCCTGCTCGCGAAGAACGATAACGCGGTGTAACAGCAACACCGCATGGTCTGCTTCGCGAGCAAGCTTTGCTCTCACGGCGAGCATGTTAAGATCGCCGCTTTTGCACGATTGACCCGTTGAGAGCTGAACACTGATGGCCACCAGATCCGTTGTACTCGATACCGAAACCACCGGCATGCCGGTGACCGACGGCCACCGGATTATCGAAATCGGTTGTGTCGAGTTGATCGGTCGGCGCCTCACGGGCCGGCATTTCCACGTTTATCTGCAACCGGATCGCGAGAGTGATGAGGGCGCCATCGGCGTTCACGGCATCACCAACGAATTCCTGGTGGGCAAGCCGCGCTTCACCGAAGTGGCCGATGAATTTTTCGAATTCATCAAGGGCGCACAGCTGATCATCCATAACGCGGCGTTCGACGTTGGCTTCATCAACAACGAATTCGCGCTGATGGGCCAGCACGACCGCGCCGACATCACGCAGCACTGCTCAATCCTCGACACCCTGATGATGGCCCGGGAACGTCACCCGGGGCAGCGCAACAGCCTTGATGCCTTGTGCAAACGCTACGGCGTCGACAACTCCGGCCGTGAACTCCACGGCGCCTTGCTCGACTCCGAGATCCTCGCCGACGTTTACCTGACCATGACCGGCGGCCAGACCAGCCTGTCCCTGGCGGGTAACGCGTCTGACGGCAACGGCTCGGGTGAGGGCGCGGACAACTCCGCCACCGAAATTCGTCGCCTGCCAGCCGATCGCCAACCGACCCGGATCATCCGCGCCAGCGAAGATGACCTGGCGCAGCACCTCGTGCGTCTTGAGGCAGTGGCCAAATCCGCCGGTGCGCCGTCGTTGTGGCAACAGTTGATCGAAGCCAAGGCTCAGGCCTGAGGCTGAAGGGCTTTTGTGGCGAGGGGGCTTGCCTGTGGCGAGGGGGCTTGCCCCCGTTGGGGCGCGAAGCGGCCCCTGCATTTCTTTCAGATAAACCGCATTCGCAGTATTTACGACTGCTGCGCAGCCGAACGGGGGTAAACCCCCTCGCCACAATGTCCCGCATCAACCTTTGATCATCATTTCAGATTGCAATTGATGGCCACATGATGGTGCATTCATTGACCCACCTCAGGGCATCCGCACTCGCCACATCCGCCTCAACCCTCTACCCTGAGGGTATTGGCAGGCCACGGTCTGCCGCCTCAGGACACTGAGCCCCATGTATAAAGATTTGAAATTTCCGGTCCTGATCGTCCACCGCGACATCAAGGCCGACACGGTTGCCGGCGATCGCGTGCGTGGCATCGCCCGGGAGCTGGAGCAAGAAGGTTTCAGCATTCTCAGTGCGGTGGATTACACCGAAGGGCGGCTGGTCGCCTCGACCCATCACGGCCTCTCGTGCATGTTGATTGCCGCCGAAGACGCCAGCGTCCATTCGCATTTGTTACACAATATGGCCGAATTGATCGGCCTGGCGCGGGTGCGTGCGCCGGATTTGCCGATCTTCGCCCTCGGCGAGCAAGTCACTTTGGAGAACGCCCCGGCTGATGCCATGGCCGAGCTGAATCAATTACGCGGCATTCTTTATCTGTTTGAAGACACCGTGCCATTCCTCGCCCGTCAGGTCGCCCGGGCGGCGCGCAAGTACTTGGATGGTTTGCTGCCTCCGTTCTTCAAGGCCTTGGTGCAGCACACCGCCGATTCCAACTATTCCTGGCACACCCCCGGGCATGGCGGTGGCGTGGCGTATCACAAGAGCCCGGTGGGGCAGGCGTTTCATCAGTTCTTCGGCGAAAACACCCTGCGTTCGGATTTGTCGGTGTCAGTGCCCGAACTCGGTTCACTGCTCGATCACACCGGTCCTTTGGCGGAAGCCGAGGCGAGGGCCGCGCGCAATTTCGGTGCCGATCACACGTTTTTCGTGATCAATGGCACCTCTACCGCCAACAAAATCGTCTGGCATTCCATGGTCGCCCGGGATGACCTGGTGCTGGTGGACCGCAACTGCCACAAGTCAGTCCTGCACTCGATCATCATGACCGGCGCTATCCCGCTGTACCTGTGTCCGGAGCGCAATGAGCTGGGGATCATCGGTCCGATTCCGTTGAGCGAATTCAGCCGCGAATCGATTCAGGCCAAGATCGACGCCAGTCCGCTGACCAAGGGCCGCGAGCCCAAGGTCAAACTGGCGGTGGTCACCAACTCGACCTATGACGGCCTCTGCTACAACGCCGAGCTGATCAAGCAGAACCTCGGCAACAGCGTCGAGGTCTTGCACTTCGACGAGGCCTGGTACGCCTACGCGGCGTTTCACGAGTTCTTCGCCGGGCGCTATGGCATGGGCACGACCCGCAGTGAAGACAGCCCGCTGGTGTTCACCACCCATTCCACCCACAAATTACTCGCGGCGTTCAGTCAGGCGTCGATGATCCATGTGCAGGACGGCGGCGCGCGGCAACTGGATCGCGACCGTTTCAACGAAGCGTTCATGATGCACATCTCCACCTCGCCGCAATACAGCATCATCGCCTCGCTGGACGTGGCCTCGGCGATGATGGAAGGCCCGGCCGGGCGTTCGCTGTTGCAGGAAATGTTCGACGAAGCCCTGAGTTTCCGCCGGGCCCTGGCCAATCTGCGCCAGCACATTGCGGCGGATGACTGGTGGTTTTCCATCTGGCAGCCGCCATCGGTGGAAGGCATCAATCAGGTGGTCACCGAGGACTGGTTGCTGCAACCCGATGACGACTGGCACGGCTTTGGCGGCGTGACCGATGACTATGTGCTGCTCGATCCGATCAAAGTCACCCTGGTCATGCCGGGCCTGACCGCGGGCGGCGCCTTGAGTGAGCGTGGGATTCCGGCGGCAGTGGTCAGCAAATTCCTCTGGGAGCGCGGGTTGGTGGTCGAGAAGACCGGGCTGTATTCGTTCCTGGTGCTGTTCTCCATGGGCATCACCAAGGGCAAGTGGAGCACGCTGTTGACCGAGTTGCTGGAGTTCAAGCGCAGTTACGACGCCAACACCAGCCTGGCCAGTTGCCTGCCGTGCGTGGCCCAGGAAAATCTGGTGCGTTATCAAGGCATGGGCTTGCGGGATCTGTGCGATCAGCTGCATGCCTGCTACCGCAGCAATGCCACGGCCAAACATCTTAAACGCATGTACACCGTGCTGCCGGAAATCGCCATGAAGCCCGCCGACGCCTATGATCAATTGGTACGCGGTGAGGTTGAGGCGGTGTCGATCGATGCCCTGGATGGGCGAATCGCCGCCGTGATGCTGGTGCCGTACCCGCCGGGGATCCCGTTGATCATGCCCGGCGAACGCTTCACCGAATCGACTCGATCGATCATCGATTACCTGGCATTCGCCCGTACCTTCGACAGCAGCTTCCCGGGATTTGTCGCCGATGTGCACGGATTGCAACACGAAGATGAGGGCAATGGGCGGTTGTACACCGTCGATTGCATCAAGGAATGAGGACCTATCCCAGTATGCAACCGGTCATGAATCCGAAATACCCAGGGCTGTCGGTGCGGGTTGCCGACGATGGTTTTGCCGCCTACATCTGGGGCAGCGATTTCAGTTTTGAAGTCGCCGCCTACGGTGCCGCGCAAATTGGCAAACCGGTGGCGCAGTGGCCGGTGACGCCGATCACCCCTTATCGAAAATGCTACGGCATCGATCCGGAAGAGTTCAGCAGTTTCCGCGATGCCGCCGACAGTGCGATTTTCATGGCTTATCTGGATGACGAACCGGTGGGCCACCTGGTGATCAGCACCAACTGGAACGGCTTTGCGCATATCGACGAACTGGCGGTGCATGCGCCGGCCCGGCGACATGGCGTGGCCAAGTCGCTGCTGGATGTAGCGCAGTTCTGGAGTCGCAAGAAAAAACTGCCAGGCATCATGCTAGAAACCCAGAACAACAACCTCGGCGCCTGTCGGCTCTATGAGCGTTGTGGTTATGTGATTGGCGGGATCGATCATCTGCGCTATCGCGGCATCGACCCGAACACCGCCGAAGTGGCGTTGTTCTGGTATCGATTATTCGATAACCCGCTGGAAAATCCGGTCAGCTCGCCAACATCGCCAAGGCTTGTTCCGTGATGATCGCCAGCAACGCCTGGACCGCCGGTGAGGGCTCGGCGTTCTTCAAGGTCAGGGCGTAGAGGCTGATCGGCACCGCCGGCGCCAAGGGGCAAGCATCCAGCCCGGAGGACTTGGCGCCGAGGGCGGTGAAGGGGTCGACGATGGCCAGGCCTTCACCGGCCTCGACCATGCTGCGCATCATTTGGTGAGTCTGCACACGCGTCTGGATCACCAGGGCAGGGCGCAGTGCCTGCAATTTGGTTTCCAGCGCCGGGCTCAATGGGTCGTGGCCGTCGAGGCCGACCATCGATTGCCCGGCCAAATCCTGCACCGACACATACTTCTGCTTGGGTTGCAGCCAGCCATGGGGTGCCAGCAATTGGAGCTTGCCTTGGGCAATCACTTGGCAATCGATATCGGCGTGGTCGGGATCGTGCAGGCTCAGGCCCAGATCGCTTTCGCGCAGCAACAGGCTACGGACGATCTCGCGGGTGGGTTGGCTGAGGAGGGTGCAGGGCGCATCGGGAAAGCGTCGGCGCAGGGCTGCGATGCTGTGGGGCAATAATTGTTGGGCCAGCGGCGGGGTGCCGATGACGCGCAGCGGTGGCGCGAGGTATTGCTTGAGACTGTTGGCCAGTCGCTGGACCGGCTCGAGGGCTTCATAAACGTGGGCGATCTCGACCTGCAACTCCCGCGCCTCGCGCGTGGCCTGCAAGCGGCCGCGCACGCTGGAAAACAGCATGAAGCCCAACTGACCCTCGGCGTCGCGCAATACCCCTTCGACCTCGGCCACCGGCAACTGCAGCCATTCGGCGGCGGTGCCCAGGTGACCGGTCTGCAAGAGCGCCTGGATCACTTCGATATGACGTAAACGCATGCGTGAAGTCCATGTTCAGCAGGTGAGGGAGTCAGTGGCTGAATCCTAACTCAAGTGCGCGCATATGACTTCTGCTCATAACACGGGGTTATGAGGCGACGGTGGTTTCCGGCAGGCTACCGATGTAAGTGTCCGGTTCGCGAGTCAGAGTGATATCCGACTGGATCAACTGGAAGCGATTGTCATCGAGCTTCTTCATGCGATCGCCAATGGCCAGTTTGTAAGTGGTGACAGGCTCCGTGCCTTCGACACCGTCTGCCGACGGGTTGGATTCCTGGAACTCATGCACGGAATAAACGCGGCCTTCCGCGTCTCTTGCATGGAACTGACCGACGAGTACTGCTGCCATCTGCTTAGAACCTCTGGAGATAAATCACTCAATTTGCGGTTCTGTAGACCGTGCTTGGGCGAAGTAAGTTTTCCTACAAGAAAAAAATAGTCCGGGGCGGCGATTTTCGCTCGCCCGCTGGTTGAAACGTCATCTATAACTACAGGCTCTTTCCATCGGACAGTCGAGAATCTTCCATGAGCAACGTCTATACGATCGCCGTCGTGGTCGGCAGCTTGAGAAAAGAATCGATCAACCGCAAGGTCGCATTGGCCCTGGCTGATCTGGCGCCTGCCAATCTGAAATTGAACATCGTTGAAATTGGCGACCTGCCACTCTACAACGAAGACATCGATGGCGCTTCACCGCCGGCAGCCTACAGCACTTTCCGCCAACAAGTGAGCTCATCCGA
This sequence comes from Pseudomonas sp. NPDC096950, assembly GCF_044762525.1. Lineage (NCBI taxonomy): Bacteria > Pseudomonadati > Pseudomonadota > Gammaproteobacteria > Pseudomonadales > Pseudomonadaceae > Pseudomonas > Pseudomonas sp. NPDC096950. Next base: position 735,117 of record NZ_JBIWEL010000001.1, read on the forward strand.
CGCAGTGCTGTTTGTGACCCCGGAATACAACCGTTCCGTGCCCGCACCGCTGAAGAATGCGATTGACGTCGGGTCGCGCCCCTATGGCAAGAGCGCCTGGAGTGGTAAGCCGGGAGGCGTGATCAGCGTTTCCCCGGGGGCGGTCGGCGGTTTCGGGGCCAACCATCATTTGCGCCAGTCGATGGTGTTTCTCAATGTGCCGTGCATGCAGCAGCCGGAAGCTTACTTGGGTGGGGCGGGTTCGGCGTTTGATGAGTCGGGCAAGTTGAGTGAATCAGTGAAGCCGTTCTTGCAGAGCTTCATCAATGCGTACGGCCAGTGGGTCGAACAACACAAAAAAGTCTGATACCCCAATCCCCTGTGGGAGCGGGCTTGCTCGCGAAGGCGTAGGGTCAGTCAACATTAATACTGACTGACCCACCGCTTTCGCGAGCAAGCCCGCTCCCACCAAGGGGATTTGTGGTGTAACGGGGATTTTTGTCTCGCATCACGGAATTATCGCCCCGACCCTTCACTCTGTTGCATGTCCCCCCAACCCGATTGTCTTTCAAGGCTGCTGTGCATGCTCATTGCGTCGTTGATTTTCCTGCTGACCATTACCCTGGTGATCTGGCAACCCAAAGGCCTCGGCGTCGGCTGGAGCGCGGTATTCGGCGCGGTGCTGGCACTGCTGTTCGGGGTGGTTCACCTGAGCGATATTCCGCTGGTGTGGCAGATTATCTGGAACGCTACCGGCACCTTCGTCGCGCTGATCATCATCAGTCTGCTGCTGGACGAGGCGGGGTTCTTTGCCTGGGCGGCGTTGCACGTCGCGCGTTGGGGCAAGGGCAGCGGGCGCAAGCTGTTTGCCTTTATGGTGTTGCTCGGGGCGCTGGTGTCGGCGTTGTTTGCCAATGACGGCGCGGCGTTGATCCTCACGCCGATCGTGATTTCCATGCTGCTGGCCCTGCGCTTTTCCCCCGCCGCGACCCTGGCCTTCGTGATGGGCGCGGGTTTCATCGCCGACACCGCGAGCCTACCGTTGGTGGTGTCGAACCTGGTGAACATCGTCTCCGCCGACTTCTTCCACATCGGCTTCAACCGCTATGCGGCGGTGATGATTCCGGTCAACTTCGTCAGCGTCGCCGCGACGCTGGGCATGCTGATGTGGTTCTTCCGCAAGGACATCCCCAAGGCCTACGACCCCGAACAATTGGAAGACCCGGCCACGGCGATCCACGACAAAGCCACGTTTTATGCTGGTTGGGCGGTGTTGGTGATCCTGCTGGTCGGGTGCTTTGCGCTGGAACCGCTGGGCATTCCGATCAGCGCGATTTCCGCGGTGTGCGCGGCATTGCTGCTGGCCATTGCCGCCCGTGGCCACAAGATTTCCACGCGCAAGGTGATGAAAGAAGCGCCGTGGCAAATCGTGATTTTCTCCCTGGGCATGTACCTGGTGGTCTACGGCCTGCGCAACGCCGGGCTCACCGACTACCTTGCCGGTTGGCTGAACGGCTTTGCCGGTTACGGCGTCTGGGGCGCGGCCATGGGCACCGGCGTATTGACAGCGCTGCTGTCGTCGATCATGAACAACTTGCCGACGGTGCTGATTGGCCTGCTCTCAATTGATGCGAGCCAGGCGACGGGTGTGGTCAAGGAAGCGATGATCTACGCCAACGTCATCGGTAGCGACCTGGGGCCGAAAATCACCCCGATCGGAAGTCTGGCGACGCTGTTGTGGTTGCATGTGCTGGAGCGCAAGAGCATCAAGATCGGCTGGGGGTATTACTTCAAGGTCGGGATTGTGCTGACGGTGCCGGTGTTGTTGGTGACGTTGGCGGCGTTGGCTTTGCGGTTGTCCGTTTAGACCGCGTCGGCCCCATTCGCGAGCAGGCTCGCTCCCACATTTGGAATGCATTCCCCTGTGGGAGCGAGCCTGCTCGCGAAGGGGCCAGCCCGGGCGCTGTAAATCTCAACCATTACCCGGCACATTCGGCCAAAGATCCGCCACCAGAAACAACCGCTCGGCTTCTTCCCATTCGCCACTGGTATTTTCGGTCAGTCGCACCATCAACTGCGCCGGGGCCAACGGCTCCAGCTCATTGAGCCAGGCATTCAACTGTTCCGTGTTCCAGGTCTGCTCCGCCGGATAGTGCGCCGGGGCCAGCCACGCATGCCGGGGCAGGGGTTGCCAGCGACCGAATGGCCGTTGCACGACAAAGTCCGCCCAATCCTTCTGATGCAACCAGCTACCACGCAGATGCTGCGGGTGAGCGCCATTCGGCGACGCCGATTGCCCCGGCCACGGATACAACAAATACCCGCCCAACCACAAATGCGCACTGAACTGCTGGATATCCAGCGCCGCCAACGCTTCACGGCTTTCCGGGCGGGCGGAAATCGGTAGTTGATGCTGGCTCAGGTGCGCCAGTTTACGGTCCAGTCGATCGTGACAACCCGGACCCAGCCAGGTCGCCGTGTCATGCCCATCGCCGTTTTGCGGGCCGAGGTAGAGCTTGATCGCCAGTTCCAGGTGATGCACGCCGTCGCGATCCCGCAGCAGCATATCCAGCTCGCCCAACGTGTGGCCTTCGCGCCGGATCGGCAGGTTGGCGGCGATCAACTCGATACCCGGCGCATGCTTCACCGCGTATTGCCACAGGCGTTCGTAATACAGGCCCAGGCGCCGAGTGCGCGACTGCGCGAGCCAGTGCAGCAAGTCATAGCTGTCGCGATCCAGTTCCCGCAACCAGCGTTCCAGGCCTTCCGGCGCCTGCACCCAGTCGCTGCCGGCCAGCGGATGACGCTGCGGCCACGGCGGTTCGCCAAGCATCGGCGGCGCAAGGATGACCCACGCCAGGTCGCGCACTTCCGGGTGGCGCAACTGGTGGGGTAACTGGAGCAAGTCCGGGAATAAGATCATTCTGCGAGCATAGCCTCTTAAGTCGCGGCTGAAAGGGTTTTGTCTACGCCGCGCTTTCGCCCATAATCGGGTTTTTCACCGTCGCGCAGGAACCTCATGGAGCAATTTCGTAATATCGGCATCATCGGTCGCCTGGGCAGTTCGCAGGTGCTGGATACCGTCCGCCGACTGAAACGGTTTCTGCTCGATCGTCACCTGCACGTGATCCTCGAAGACACCATCGCCGAAGTCCTGCCGGGGCATGGCCTGCAAACCTCGTCGCGCAAGATGCTCGGCGAAGTGTGTGACATGGTGATTGTGGTCGGCGGCGACGGCAGCCTGCTCGGCGCCGCACGGGCTCTGGCCCGACACAATATTCCGGTGCTCGGGATCAACCGTGGCAGCCTGGGGTTCCTCACCGATATTCGCCCCGATGAGCTGGAAGTCAAAGTCGCCGAAGTGCTCGACGGCCATTATCTGGTGGAAAATCGCTTCCTGTTGCAGGCCGAAGTCCGCCGCCATGCCGAGGCCATCGGCCAGGGCGATGCGCTGAACGACGTGGTGCTGCACCCCGGCAAATCCACGCGCATGATCGAATTCGAGCTGTACATCGACGGCCAGTTCGTGTGCAGCCAGAAGGCCGACGGCCTGATCGTCGCCACGCCGACCGGTTCGACCGCGTATGCGCTGTCCGCCGGCGGGCCGATCATGCATCCCAAGCTCGACGCTATTGTGATTGTGCCGATGTACCCCCATACCTTGTCAGGCCGGCCAATTGTGGTCGATGGCAACAGTGAGCTGAAAATCGTCGTGTCCAAGGATATGCAGATCTACCCGCAAGTCTCTTGTGATGGGCAGAACCATTTCACCTGCGCGCCGGGTGACACCATCACCATTAGCAAAAAAGCCCAGAAGTTGCGGCTGATCCACCCCCTCGACCACAACTACTACGAAGTGTGCCGGACCAAGCTCGGCTGGGGCAGTCGGTTGGGTGGTGGAGGCGACTGATGCTCGATCCCGCGCGTAGCTACGACCTGATCGGTGACGTGCACGGTTGCGCTCTGACCCTTGAGCACTTGCTCGACCGGCTCGGTTACCACAAACAGGGCGGTGTCTGGCGGCATCCGTCGCGCATGGCGGTGTTCGTCGGTGACATCATCGACCGCGGCCCGCGTATTCGCGAGGCGCTGCACATCGTCCACGACATGGTCGAGGCCGGCCAGGCGCTGTGCATCATGGGCAACCATGAATTCAACGCCCTCGGCTGGAGCACCCCGGCGCCGCCCGGCAGTGGCAAGCAGTTCGTGCGCGAACACACGCCACGCCACGCCCGGCTGCTGGGGGAAACCCTGACCCAATTCGAAGAGCATCCCGGCGACTGGCATGACTTTCAGCAATGGTTCTACGAACTGCCGCTGTTCGTCGATGCCGGACGTTTCCGCGTGGTGCACGCCTGCTGGGACGCCGGCCTGATCGAGCCATTGCGCGCGCTGTTTCCCGACGGTTGTGTCGATGAACACTTCCTCCAGGCCTCGGCCGTGCCCGGCAGTTTCGCCTGCACCGTGTTCGATCGCCTGCTGCGCGGCACCGACATGCGCCTGCCCGATGGCCAGACCATGACCAGCGGCGATGGCCTGACGCGTTCGTTCTTCCGCACCAAATTCTGGGAAGACGACCCGCAAACCTACGGAGACATCGTGTTCCAGCCCGACGCCTTGCCGGAACCGGTGGCCCGTACGCCACTGTCGTCCACCGAGAAAAATACCTTGCTGCGCTACGGCATCGACGAGCCTTTGTTGTTCGTCGGTCACTATTGGCGCAGCGGCAAACCGGCGCCAATCCGGCCGAACCTCGCGTGCCTGGATTACAGCGCCGTGCTGTACGGCAAACTGGTTGCCTATCGCCTGGACCAGGAAACCCGTCTCGACCCGCATAAATTCGTTTGGGTCGACGTCGAACGGCCGGAGGCCTTGCAATGAGTGTTGTGGCGGTATTGCGTCTGCCGTTGGCGGTGGATTTGAGCGGGTTCGTCAAGTTGCTGCAACGCATGCAAGTGCCCCATCGCGTCAGCGAAGAGGCGGGCGAGCAGGTGCTGTGGGTGCCGGACAACATCTGTGAGGACGTGCGCTCGTTGTATGAACGCTTCCCGGCCGGTGATCCCGATCAACAACTGGATATCCCGGTGGCGCAGGCCCCACGGCGTCCGGGTTTCGTCGAACAGTTGCGCTACAGCAAGGCGACCGCCGGCATTCTGCTGCTGTGCCTGATCGTCGGCGCCGTGACGGTGCTGGGCGAAAACCTCAACACCATGCACTGGTTCACCTTCCTCGATTTCCGCGTGATCGGTGACTACATCGAGTTCACTCCCCTGGATGAAGGCCTGGCGGCGGGGCAGTGGTGGCGTCTGGTGACGCCGATGCTGATCCACTTTGGCTTCCTGCACCTGGCCATGAACGGCATGTGGTACTGGGAACTGGGGCGGCGCATCGAGGCGCGCCAGGGCAGCATCAACCTGATCGGCCTGACCTTGCTGTTCAGCCTGGTTTCCAACTACGCCCAGTATTGGTTCAGCGGCGCGACCCTGTTTGGCGGGTTGTCCGGCGTGCTCTACGGCCTGCTCGGGCATTGCTGGATCTTCCAGGTGCTGTCGCCGAACCCGGCCTATCGCCTGCCACGCGGCGTGTTGGTGATGATGCTGGTCTGGCTGGTGCTGTGCCTGTCCGGGCTGATCTCGATGATCGGCTTCGGCGAAATTGCCAACGCGGCCCACGTCGGCGGGTTGCTCATCGGATGCTTCACCGGTTTGTTGGGCGGTTTGTACAACCGTCGTAAACTCGCCGTCTAAAACAGTTACTGAATAAAGAGCGCGGAGACCCTGATGTCCTCTTTTAACGAAATGATCAAAAACATCACCCCCGATATCTACCAGAGCCTGAAGCTGGCGGTGGAAATCGGCAAATGGTCCGACGGTGGCAAACTCACCGCCGAACAGCGCGAACTGTCGTTGCAAGCGATGATCGCCTGGGAAATCCAGAACCTGCCCGAAGAAGAGCGGACCGGCTACATGGGCCCGCAGGAGTGCAGCTCCAAGTCGATCAGCGTGCCGAACATCCTGTTCAAGTCGGATGCCATCCATTGATCGAGATTGGCCGCGGTGCAATCAGTAAAATGTCGGCGCGCCTGGACGGGCCGAACGTGCAGTACGCTTTTCGTCTGGGCGACACCGAGGTGCCGGTCAATCCATTGATCGGCACCACAGTGCGCCTGGAATACCTGGGGGCGATCTTCTGTTCCCATTGCGGACGCAAGACCAAAACCAGTTTCAGCCAGGGTTATTGCTACCCGTGCATGACTAAACTGGCCCAGTGCGACATCTGCATCATGAGCCCGGAGCGTTGCCACTTCGACGCCGGTACGTGCCGTGAGCCGGAGTGGGGCCAGAAATTCTGCATGACCGATCACATCGTCTACCTGTCCAACTCGTCGGGTGTGAAAGTCGGGATTACCCGTGCCACCCAGTTGCCGACCCGCTGGATCGACCAGGGTGCCCGTCAGGCATTGCCGATCATGCGCGCCTCGACCCGCCAGCAGTCGGGCTTCGTCGAAGACCTGTTCCGCAGCCAGGTGGCGGACAAGACCAATTGGCGTGCTTTACTCAAGGGCGACGCGGTGTCGGTGGATCTGGCCGAGGTTCGCGATCAGTTATTTGATAGCTGCGCCGAAGGTTTGCAAGGTTTGCAGGAACGATTCGGACTACAAGCAATCCAGACTATTGCCGATGTAGACGTCCTCGAAATCCGCTATCCGATCGAGCAATACCCGGCCAAGATCGTCAGCTTCAATCTGGACAAGAACCCGATTGCCGAAGGCACGCTGTTGGGGATCAAGGGTCAATACCTGATTTTCGACACCGGCGTAATCAATATTCGTAAGTACACGGCCTATCAGCTCGCCGTGCATCAGTAAGGACTCCAGCATGCGCACCGAACAACCGAAGATGATCTATTTGAAGGACTATCAGGCGCCTGAGTACCTGATCGACGAGACGCACCTGACCTTCGAGTTGTTCGAGGACCACAGCCTGGTCCATGCGCAACTGGTGATGCGCCGCAATCCTGAACGTGGCCCGGGCCTGCCGCCATTGGTGCTGGATGGCCAGCAGCTTGAGCTGTTGACCGTGAACCTGGCCGACCGCGAGCTGAGCGCCGACGACTACGTGTTGACCGAGAACCACCTGACGTTGCACCCGCAAAGCGAACGCTTTACGGTCGACACCAGCGTGCGCATCCACCCGGAAACCAACACCGCGCTGGAAGGTTTGTACAAATCCAGCGGCATGTTCTGCACCCAGTGCGAGGCCGAAGGCTTCCGCAAGATCACCTATTACCTCGACCGCCCGGACGTGATGAGCAAGTTCACCACCACCGTGGTCGCCGAGCAGCACAGCTATCCGGTGCTGCTGTCCAACGGCAACCCGATTGCCTCGGGGCCTGGCGAAGACGGCCGGCACTGGGCGACCTGGGAAGACCCGTTCATGAAACCGGCTTACCTGTTCGCGCTGGTGGCCGGTGACTTGTGGTGCGTCGAAGACACCTTCACCACCATGACCGAGCGTTCCGTAGCGCTGCGCATCTACGTCGAGCCGGAAAACATCGACAAATGCCAGCACGCCATGAACAGCCTGAAGAAGTCGATGCGCTGGGACGAAGAGGTCTATGGTCGCGAGTACGACCTGGACATCTTCATGATCGTCGCCGTCAACGACTTCAACATGCGCGCCCTGGAGAACAAGGGCCTCAACATCTTCAACTCCAGCGCCGTGCTGGCCCGGGCCGAAACCGCCACTGACGCCGCGCACCAGCGGGTCGAGGCGATCGTCGCCCACGAATACTTCCACAACTGGTCGGGCAACCGTGTGACCTGCCGCGACTGGTTCCAGTTGTCGCTGAAGGAAGGCTTCACCGTGTTCCGCGATTCCGGCTTCTCCGCCGACATGAACTCGGCCACGGTCAAGCGTATCCAGGACGTGGCATACCTGCGCACCCATCAGTTCGCCGAAGACGCCGGCCCGATGGCCCACGCCGTGCGCCCGGACAGCTTTATCGAGATTTCCAACTTCTACACCCTGACCGTGTACGAAAAGGGCTCGGAAGTGGTCGGCATGATCCACACCTTGCTCGGCGCCGAAGGTTTCCGTAAGGGCAGCGACCTGTACTTCGATCGCCACGACGGCCAGGCCGTGACCTGCGACGACTTCATCAAGGCCATGGAAGACGCCAACGGTGTCGACCTGACCCAGTTCAAACGCTGGTACAGCCAGGCCGGTACACCGCGTTTGGCGGTGAGCGAGTCCTACGATGCCGCCGCCAAAACCTACAGCCTGACCTTCCGCCAGAGCTGCCCGGCCACCCCGGACAAGGTTGAGAAACTGCCGTTCGTGATCCCTGTGGAGTTGGGTCTGCTGGATTCCAAAGGTGCGGCGATTGCGCTGCGTCTGTCTGGTGAAGCATCGGCACAAGGCACTTCGCGGGTCATCTCGGTGACTGAAGCGGAGCAGACCTTCACCTTCGTCGACATCGCCGAACAGCCTTTGCCTTCGCTGCTGCGCGGGTTCTCGGCGCCAGTGAAGCTGAGCTTCCCGTACAACCGCGATCAACTGATGTTCCTGATGCAGCACGACAGCGACGGCTTCAACCGTTGGGATGCCGGTCAGCAACTGTCGGTGCAAGTGCTGCAAGAACTGATCGCCCAGCAGCAGAAGGGCGAGGCACTGGTGCTGGATCAGCGACTGATTTCGGCGTTGCGCACCGTACTGTCCGATGAGACGCTGGACCAGGCCATGGTGGCGGAAATGCTTTCGCTGCCAGGTGAGGCGTACCTGACTGAAATCAGTGAAGTGGCTGACGTCGATGCAATCCACATCGCTCGCGAGTTTGTGCGCAAGCAGTTGGCCGACAACTTGTTCGAAGCGCTGTGGCTGCGTTACCAGGCCAACCGCGACCTGTCGAAGCAAACCCCGTACGTGGCCGAGGCTGAACACTTCGCCCGTCGCGCCTTGCAGAACATCGCGCTTTCTTACTTGATGCTCAGCGGCAAGCCGGAAGTGTTGGCGGCGACGCTGGAGCAGTTCGAAACCAGCGACAACATGACCGAGCGCCTGACGGCGTTGGCGGTGTTGGTCAATTCGTCGTTCGAAGACGAGAAGGCCAAGGCGCTGGCCAGTTTCGCCGAGCACTTCAAGGACAATCCGCTGGTTATGGATCAGTGGTTCAGTGTTCAGGCGGGCAGCACGTTGCCGGGTGGTTTGGCGCGGGTGAAGGCGTTGATGGAGCATCCGGCGTTCAATATGAAGAACCCGAACAAGGTGCGGGCGTTGGTCGGCGCGTTTGCCGGGCAGAACCTGATCAACTTCCATGCGGCGGATGGTTCCGGGTATCGGTTCCTGGCGGATCTGGTGATTGAGTTGAACGGGTTTAATCCGCAGATTGCGTCCCGGCAGTTGGCGCCGCTGACTCGCTGGCGCAAATATGACGACGCTCGTCAGGCGTTGATGAAAGGGGAGCTGGAGCGGATTCGCGCTTCGGGTCAACTGTCCAGTGATGTGTTTGAAGTGGTCAGCAAAAGCCTGGCCTGAGTCTGACTCGCTCCTTCAGGGGTTTACGCAAATCCCTGTAGGAGCAAGGCTTGCCCGCGAAGACGGCCTGATAGCCGGCCCATCTCTCGCACATGTACACCGGTCAAAATTGTGGGAGCTGGCTTGCCTGTGATGGCGGCCTTATAGCCGACCCATCTCTTGCTGATGTACACCAATCAAATTGTGGGAGCGGGCTTGCTCGCGAAGGCTGTTTCGCGGCTGTCTAGATTTTTGATGGTGTACATATCCATTCCTGCGGTTACGGCGGCTGACGGTTCCGCTCTTACAGCGGGTCACTTTGAAAAGCGCAAAGTAACCAAACGCTTTCGCCCCTGACGTACGGTGCCTCGCCTAGGCTCGGCATGCCCTCGCTCCGGTCCTGCTTCGTGGGCCCGCCGCCATCGGCCATCCATGGCCGGGGGCGGCTACCGCGGCATCCCTGCCGCGGTGCCCACTGCGCAGAACCTGCGCTCGGCCTTCCGACGGGGCAGATCAAAAGCCAAAGCCAAAGCCAAAGCCAAAGCCAAAGCAACGGCAACGGCAACGGCAAGATCAACAGCTTCGCGGGCAAGCCTCGCTCCTACAGGGGGAATTGATCGTTCCCACGCTCTGCGTGGGAATGCAGCCCGGGACGCTCTGTGTCCCAAAAGCGGACGCGGAGCGTCCATTGAGGCGTTACCACGCGGAGCGTGGGAACGATCAGTGCCTCGCTCCCACAGGGTGAACGCGAGTCTGAGACAGGCCGGCCGGCAGGCCGCCTCGCGGTGCGGTGTACGCCCCCTCGAGAGGCCGAGTGGAGGTTCTGCGCAGTGGGCAACCCGGCATGGATGCCGGGTTAGCCGCCCCCGGCCATGGATGGCCGATGGCGGCGGGCCCACGAAGCAGGACCGGAGCGAGGGCATGCCGAGCCTCAGCGAGGCACCGAACGAAAGGGGCAAAAGCGTTTTGGTTACTTTGGCGCTCTTCCAAAGTGACCCGCTGTAAGAGCGGAACCAATATCCGCCGCGACCGCAGCAACGGATATACACACAAACCCCAGAAACCCCAGAAACCCCAATCACCCCACCTAATACCCAATCATTCACCCAAACCCCAACACCCCCCAGGTTAACAAAACATAACGTGGCGTCGATTGTCAGACCTTTCCAAAGCCCGATAGGATAAGCCAGCTTCCGAAGGGGCTCTAGATTGCAGGTTTCAGGACTATGCTCCAACCAGTCAATCACCACGAGCACCCTTACGGCGCCCTGAAAGGTTGAACGACCTAACAATAATAATGGGGGAAGGTCTATGAGTGAGCCTGTCATGGGTGTGGGTATCTGCCGCCCGCCGGCATTACGCAAATTCGCGTTGCTGGCTACAGCGCTCTCGCTGTTGGGTTGTGCCGTGCTGTCGGCCCCGGTGGTCGCCGCCGACGCGCCGGCCGCCGATGCGGTCTATTCCGTTGAATCCGCCAAGGCTGCCAAAAGCCTGATGCTCGATGTCGTCCACGCCGGCAAGCGCCTGGTGGCGGTCGGGGATCGTGGGCACATTCTGTATTCCGATGACCAGGGCTCAACCTGGACCCAGGCCAAGGTGCCGACCCGGCAATTGCTCACGGCCGTATTTTTTGTCGATGACAAACACGGCTGGGCCGTCGGGCATGACGCGCAAATTCTCGCCAGCGAAGACGGCGGCGTCACCTGGACCAAACAATTCGAAGACCTGAAACGTGAATCGCCGCTGCTCGACGTCTGGTTCAAGGACGTCAACAGCGGCTTTGCCGTGGGCGCGTATGGCGCGTTGCTGGAAACCACCGACGGCGGCAAGCACTGGGAAGACGCCAGCGATCGCCTCGACAACGAAGACCAGTTTCACCTCAACGCCATTGCGGCGGTCAAGGATGCCGGGCTGTTCATCGTTGGGGAGCAGGGCAGCATGTTCCGCTCCGCCGATTGGGGCCAGACCTGGGAAAAACTCGAAGGCCCGTACGAAGGCTCGCTGTTTGGCGTGATCGGCACCGCACAGCCTAATACGCTGCTTGCCTACGGGTTGCGCGGCAATCTCTACCGCTCCACGGATTTCGGCAGCACCTGGGAACAAGTTCAACTCCAGGCCGCACGTGGCACGCTGGAGTTCGGCCTGTCCGGCGCCACCTTGCTCGATGACGGCTCCATCGTGATCGTCGGCAATGGTGGTTCGGTGATCAGCAGCAGTGACAACGGCGAAACCTTCACGGTGTTCAATCGTCCGGACCGGATTTCCGTGTCGTCGGTCACCGCCGCAGGCAACGGCAATCTGATTCTCGCAGGACAGGGCGGCGTTCGCGCCACTTCGCCAACCGGCGCTGAGCTTGGCAAGTGAACCGGGCAAATAATAAGAAGGGCGAAGCTATGACATCATTGACCAGTCATCACCAAGACAAGGCGACGTTTTTAGAGCGCCTGATTTTCAACAATCGCCCGGCAGTGATCGTTATCTGCCTGCTGGTGAGTATCTTCCTGTTCTGGCAAGCGACGCTGATCCGGCCGTCCACCAGCTTCGAAAAAATGATCCCGCTCGAGCATCCCTTCATTCAGAAGATGATGGAGCACCGCAACGATCTGGCGAACCTCGGCAACACCGTGCGGATTTCCGTGGAAGCCACTGACGGCGACATCTTCTCCAAGGAGTACATGGAGACCCTGCGCCAGATCAACGACGAAGTGTTCTACATCTCCGGCGTCGACCGTTCCGGCCTGAAGTCGCTGTGGAGCCCGAGCGTGCGCTGGACCGAGGTGACGGAGGAGGGCTTCGCCGGCGGCGAGGTGATCCCACAGAGCTATAACGGCTCCCAGCAAAGTCTCGACCTGCTGCGCAACAACGTGCTCAAGTCCGGCCAGGTCGGGCGCCTGGTGTCCAACGACTTCAAGTCGAGCATCGTCGATATCCCGCTGCTGGAGTCCTATCCGGACCCGCAGGACCAGGGCAAGTTGCTGGCCCTGGACTACCGCAAGTTCTCCCACGAACTCGAAGACAAGATCCGCGACAAGTTTGAAAAACAGAACCCTAACGTGCAGATCCACATCGTCGGTTTCGCCAAGAAAGTCGGCGACCTGATCGATGGCTTGGTCATGGTGGTGATGTTCTTCGGCGTCGCCTTCGTCATTACCCTGATCCTGCTGTACTGGTTCACCAACTGCATGCGCAGCACCGTGGCAGTGTTGAGTACGACGCTGGTGGCGGTGGTCTGGCAACTCGGCTTGATGCACTTCTTCGGTTTCGGGCTCGATCCCTATTCGATGCTGGTGCCGTTCCTGATCTTCGCCATCGGTATTTCCCACGGCGTACAGAAAATCAACGGCATCGCCTTGCAGTCCAGCGAGGCCGACAATGCCTTGACCGCTGCACGGCGCACCTTCCGGCAACTGTTCCTGCCGGGGATGATCGCGATTCTCGCGGATGCGGTGGGCTTCATTACGCTGCTGATCATCGACATTGGTGTGATTCGCGAACTGGCCATCGGCGCGTCCATCGGCGTGGCGGTGATCGTGTTCACCAACCTGATCCTGCTACCGGTGGCAATTTCCTACGTCGGTATCAGCAAGCGTGCGGTCGAGCGCAGCAAGAAAGACGCGCACCGCGAACACCCGTTCTGGCGCCTGCTGTCGAATTTCGCCAGCCCGAAAGTCGCACCGGTGTCGATCATCCTGGCGTTGTTGGCCTTCGGCGGCGGCCTCTGGTACAGCCAGAACCTGAAAATCGGCGACCTCGACCAGGGCGCGCCGGAGTTGCGTCCGGACTCGCGCTACAACAAGGACAACAACTTCATCATCAGCAACTACTCCACCAGTTCCGACGTGTTGGTGGTGATGGTCAAGACCAAGCCCGAAGGTTGCTCGCGCTATGAAGCCATGGCGCCGATCGACGAGCTGATGTGGAAGATGCAGAACACCGAGGGCGTGCAGTCGGCTATCTCCCTGGTGACCGTGTCCAAGCAGATGATCAAGGGCATGAACGAGGGCAACCTGAAATGGGAAACCCTGTCGCGCAATCCGGACGTGCTGAACAACTCCATCGCCCGGGCTGACGGCCTGTACAACAACAGCTGTTCCCTGGCGCCGGTGCTGGTGTTCCTCAACGACCACAAGGCTGCGACCCTGGACCGTGCCGTGCATGCGGTACAGGACTTCGCCAAGGACAATAACAAGGACGGCCTGGAATTCATTCTTGCCGCCGGTAACGCTGGGATCGAAGCCGCGACCAACGAAGTGATCAAGGAATCGGAGCTGACGATCCTGATCCTGGTGTACATCTGCGTCGCGACCATGTGCATGATCACCTTCCGCTCCTGGGCGGCGACCTTGTGCATCGTGCTGCCGCTGGTGCTGACCTCGGTGCTCGGCAACGCGCTGATGGCTTTCATGGGCATCGGCGTGAAAGTCGCGACCCTGCCGGTGGTGGCACTGGGTGTGGGGATTGGCGTGGACTACGGCATCTACATCTACAGCCGTCTCGAAAGCTTCCTGCGTGCGGGCCTGCCGTTGCAAGAGGCCTACTATCAGACGCTGAAGTCCACCGGTAAAGCCGTGCTGTTCACCGGTCTGTGTCTGGCCATCGGCGTGTGCACCTGGATCTTCTCGGCGATCAAATTCCAGGCCGACATGGGCCTGATGCTGACCTTCATGCTGCTGTGGAACATGTTCGGCGCACTGTGGCTGCTGCCAGCGCTGGCGCGGTTCCTGATCAAACCGGAGAAGCTGGCGGGGCAGAAGGGCAATTCGTTGTTTGCTCACTAATCTACAAACACCGCAGTTCCCCCCTGTGGGAGCGGGCTTGCTCGCGAAGGCGGAGTGTCAGCCAACAGAGATGTTGAATGATAAACCGCCTTCGCGAGCAAGCCCGCTCCCACATTGGATCTTCAACAAACGCCGCAACCTTGTGTTGCGGCTTTTTCATGTGTGCTCAGTTCGGTTCCAATGGCAGGAAATACTCCCGGGCCAGTGTTTCGCTAATAGCGCCATGGTAGATCTCGATTTTCTGCTTCGGATCTTTGGCCCTGGCCATGATCGATTCATAACTTTCGAATCGTTGCTCCCCGGTTTTCAGATGAGCCGTCGTGTATGTGGCTTTACCGTCCCGTACGCCGACGTAGTGAAAGTGCGCGTACCACAGTGGAGAATCGTCGGCGTCCAGCAGGGCGTATTCCTGCATGAAGTCCCGGCGTCCGGTTTTCAGCCGGACGCGACGGCCGATGGGCTCGACGTGAATCACGTTGTGTTGCAGCAGATATTCCACTCCTTCGCTGGTCGGCGCCTGATCCTGGGTCATGCGGGTGCGCAGCTCCGTTCCCTTGCGTTCGAGGATGTGTGCCTTGTCCCGTAGCGCAGTGATCAGGGCGGTGTCTTTTTCATTGCCCGTCGGGGCGTCCTCGTGTTTTTCCAGCTTATCGGCATACCCGGTGAGCTTCTGCGCTTCCCGTTGCAATTGCTCCTCGATTTCCTTGGGCGAACTTGCACCTTTGGCGTAGCCGTCGATCTTGAGGACTTGCTCATCGACCTGTGCCAAGGCCTTTCGGGCATTGCCCTTGAGCAACGGGTAGGGGATTGAAGGGGCCTTGGGGGCCGGCGCCCTGGCTTCGACGATCTCCACCCAGTCATTGTCGTGTTGATGGAACGAGAGCAGGGGCTTGTCGTCCAGCGGACCATTGATGTCGACAATGTCGCCGTCCTGATTGGCAATACGCGGACGAAGATCCCCGATCAGGGTGCCTTTGGCGGTTTTGATGACTTTTTTTCGGCTGACCGCAGGAGGCGGGGTTTTGCTTTTTTTCTTGCCTGAGCTCACATCTTTGGAGCTCCCGGCGGCTGTTTGTCCGGACTCGTCAGGCGATTGTCCCTGTTCCGATGCCAGCTGTTGAATCTCGGCAGCCATGCGCTGCTCGGCGTCGAGGCGCAATTGGTGAATGAGGATCCGCAGGCGGTTGAACGCCGGCATGACCAATTCTTCGGCCCTGAAGATAGCGATACTGCCCAAGGCATCCTGGGCGGCGCTGTAGTGGCGGACCAGACTGTCGAGCACGGCGATGCGATCACTGCGCTCATACACGTGGTCGGTTTGTAGCTCGGCATGGGACCTGGCCAGCATCAGCAACGGTTCGACGGCTATTTCCAGCGCATCGGTGGTCTCGGTTCCCAGGGTTTTGACGCTGAGGATGCGCAAGATCACCAATTGGTAGGACTTGACCCTCAGGGCCGTCAGTTCATTTTCCGGGCGGTCCTGATTCAGTCCATTCAGTGTTTCGGCGCCCAGCAGCGGGATTTGTTCAAGCTCTTCGATCCGTCGGTCGATCTCCTCATAGGACCGGATCATGGTTTCATTGATTTCACTGGTTTCGCGGATGAATTCGAAGTATCGCCTCACCACGGCCTCACCTTCGTTAGCCAAGGCTTCATAGAGTTGCTGCACATTGCTGGCGAATTCGTTGTACCTGATGTTGGCGGCGGTTCGAGCATCGTCGGCTTTCACGATCCGTTTGCGAATATTCTTGATGATGTTGCCCAGCACATCGCAAATCAGCGAATGATCCAGGGGAAAGTCCGTCAGCTCGCTGGTTTCCCTCAGCCCGTCAAGCAGGGTGATGTAGTTGTCGGTCTGCTTGTCGAGCTCGGCAACATAGCGCTGCATGAATGTCGTGCGTTCTTGGTCCGTGCTGCTGGGGTTGTTGTCTTTGAGGTCCATCAGGTTTTCTGCGATATCGACACGTTTTTGCACCCGGTCCTGTTGTGCAAAGAACTCCTGGCGCCATAAGGCCAGCTCTTCGATGCGCTGACGCCTGGTTTCCCGTGCATCGGCAATGCGGCTTTTGCGACCACCGCCGACCAGTTGCAGGCCCTGGTCCAATGTCCATTTGCCACGGCCATTGGATTTGAGCTTGATTCCCGGGTGGTCAGGGTGATCCGGGGGCACCAGGAAAACCTCGCCGAAGCCCGGCACGATCCGCACGCGAAACAGCAGGCCGGCGAGGGTGGCGTGCCATTTGTTGTCGATTCGGTACAGGCCGTGGAAAGGGCCGATGGCAATGGGTTCCGGTAGAGAATCCGGCCATGGCACCCGCACGGATTTCAATTGTTCGACCAATCGAGCCGTGGCCGAATCCCGCGCCGTCGACAGGTTGAAGTCCAACAAGGTGTGGCCGCTGCCCGGTGGTTCGGATGGCAATCCCGGCGCCGCTTGGGTGACCCTGCTTTCGGCAACAACATGGGGCAGGGGCCGCCGCAGTGAATCGAGTGCAACAGGTGGTTTTTGGGAAGCCATCGGGCCGTCGATTGCGTCTCTATTCTGCGCCACATGCAGTAACACGAGCCCAAGGTTTAGCAGCACGTCGACCCAGGCCTGTTCCCGAGCGGTGACATCATCGCTATCCAGGGCAGGCAGGTCCTGGACCAGACTGTGGGTAATTTGCAGCATCCAGCCCACCAGCATCGCCGGGCCGCGCAGCAGCGGCAGGATCAGGTTGTTGAACACCAGCCAGCCGCCTTCAAGGATGATCGCCCAGCGACTCTCGGCGTTGGACACTGATTGCCGATCAGCCTGTTCTGCCAGCGCATTGGCGTTGCTTTCAAATAGCCGGGCCAGCAATTCACCGTGTTGCGGCGCCGTGAGCCAGTCGGCGGCTTCGTCGCCCACTAGAATCGCCGGTTTGGGTTTTTCCGGGGGCGTGAATTCATCATCGACATGGAAATGCACAATGTGCGGTTCGTTGAAACCGTTGTTGTCGTAGATCGGGCGGGCGCGATCCGACAGCCAGGTCAGCACGCTGGTCTGCAAGGGGCCTGGTTGTGCGATGGCACTCAGCAGGGCTTGGCGAGTCGGGTATTGCTGCAGCGCCGGTGAGTACAGCGGCCGGTAGAGAATGTGCGGGCCATCGGCGTTGAGGTTCCGGGGTTCGATGATGAACAGGTTGCCGGCCACGTCGCATTCGGCATCGGCTTTTCTCTGGAAGGCCAGCGGCCGCAGGACGATCTCCTGGTCATCGACGAAGCGCTCGGCGGTTGTCTTGTGCATCAGCGCGGCGACGTATCGGTAACCCTGGCGGGAGAAACCTTGTTCAGCCTTGATCGAGAGTTCGAGTGCAAGTATTGGCAAGCTGACGGCCAGTTCCAGGCTGAACAGTCGCTGGCGCTCCCGCGCTTCGGGCGTGTCAGCCAACAGTTCGGTACGGATGTATTCGGGATAGTGCTGGCCGATGTCGACCCGGCTGACCAGTTCCAGCAGATAGGCCTCGGTGGTCCAGTCCTGAATCAATTGGTCGCCCGTGTGACGAATCGTCATCCGGCCTTTGGGTTTGGCTGCAAGGTTCTTGATGGACAGTTCGGTCAACGACATTTTGACCGGCTCGATGTAGCCACTGCCGAGGTCGCCGACAGGCACATGAAAGGTCAGTTCCAGTTCGTCGGGGTTGTAACCGGGGGCTTGCGGTTGATCCAGCAGCATCTGTTTGTGCAGCGCTTTTCTGGCGAAAGTCGGGAGGTCATCGATGCCCGCGCGAAATGTGCGGCCCAGGTTCTGTTGCTTGATGCTGGCCAGTTCCAGCACATGTTTGCGGTAAGCCATGCGATCCACTGCGCTTGCGGTTTGCAACCACTTGGGCAGGCTGGAATCGATGTGTTGGAACAGCATCGGGTTTGCGCTTTGGGTGCTCGGCTGAATAACGAACTGCGCCGCCACATCGGTGATTGCGGCGAAGCGTTTTTCCAGCTCATCCACGCGCAGGCGTGACGGCAACTTGAACGCAGCCAGATCGTCCAGTTGTCGGTTCAGTAGGAGGGCGGCCTGGGTGTCGAAGAGATTGCCGTCCGGCTCAAAGCGTTTCCAGGTGATGCTGACGGCCATGAAGGTTTGTTGAGACCGCATGCCCCAAGCTTGGCCAAACGCTTCCATGGACGGAAAGGCTTCGACAGTGCCGGTCACACCGCACAGCAGCAGGGTTTCACCGCAGGTGACCAGTAAGTCGGGGCTTTGCAGGCTGATTGATTGCTGATCTTGAATCAGGGTGGTTTCAAGGACGTAGGCATGGATAACACCTTTTGCCCAAGGTGCCTGGAGGCGTTCATGTTTGTCGGAATGGCGGGTCAGTTCGGTGAGGATCCCTGCTTGCAGCGCGTTGATTTGCGCATGCCGAACCGCCGTGGTTTTCAGCACCCCGTTCAGCAGATCCCCCAGCCATTGCCAGCGACTGACCCCGCCCTCGACGGGCTCATTCCAGTAATCACTCAACGCTTCCTGAAACGCGATGCACACCATGACTGGCAGCTCTCGAATGATGCCGGCGATGACTTGCATGTCCGGTTCGCGCTGGGTGGTGTTGTCGTATGTCAGGTGTGTCGGGGCCTTGTTGGTCAGGAAGCAGGCGCGGCCATACTGTGCGCTGAGCAGCGGTGGCGTGCCGTTCGCCAGGTACTCGAGCACCACATCCAGCAACAGCGTCAGGCGCCAGCCACCCTCGGGGAGCGGTTGTGCGAGGCGGGTTCGCTCGGGATCGAAATCCAGTGGCGGGTATTTTTCCAGCAGGTCTTCCTTGAGCAGACTGGCGGTTACCGAGCGCAGGGTCGGGCGGGTGCTGAATTGGGTGCTGATCGTTCGGGCAATGAGGTTTGAGTATCCGGCCTCTGCGGTCGGTGATGAAGCGGTGGGCATGATGCAATCCTTTGCATGGTTGAGGCCTTGAACATAAAGCGTCGGGGAGTGAAGTGTGCGGTATCCGGTTACCGCACAGGCATTGATGGAATGGGGTAGACGCGCGGGCGCAGAAACAAAAAAGCCGCGACCTGAGGGTGGCGGCTTTCTTGTGGTTCACACAATTCAAATGTGGGAGCGGGCTTGCTCGCGAAGGCGGTGGGTCAGCCAACATCAATGTTGAATGTTTTACCGCCTTCGCGAGCAAGCCCGCTCCCACAGGGGGTTAGTGGTTGTTGGTGGGATCGGCGCCGAGCACGACGTTGAGCGCACTGCGCGCATCATCCAGTTGCACCAGCGTCGCATGCCGCGCCCCGAGCGCATCGCGATTTTCGATGGCCGTGAGGATCGCCTTGTGCCGTGGCAGCGCCAGTTCATGCAAGTTCGGCCGCTGGTTGGAATGCTTCAACGCCTCGGCGATCGCCACCGAGAGCATGTTGCACAGGTTGGCCAGCAGGTCGTTGTGGGTTGCGTCGGCGATGCGGCTGTGGAAGTCCAGGTCCGGTTGCAGCAGCGCTTCCGGGGTCGGTGCGGCTTCCATCCGTTGGTAGGCTTCGCCGATGGAGGCGATGTCGGCATTGGTGGCGTATTGCGCGGCGAGGGCGGCGGCGGCCGGTTCGATGATGCTGCGCACGCTGGTCAGCAGGCTGAAGAATTCATTCTGCGGACTGCTTTGCATCAACCAATGCAACACGTCCGGGTCGAGCATGTGCCATTCCTTGCGCGCCTTGACCACCGTGCCGACCCGTGGCCGGGAATACACCAACCCCTTGGCAACCAGCACGCGCGTGGCTTCGCGCAGCACCGGCCGACTCACCGCGTACTCTTCGCACAACAGGGCTTCGGCGGGCAGTTTGTCGTCGGGCTTGAAGCGTCCGGAGACGATCTGCATGCCCAGTTCCTGGACAATGCGCGAGTGCATGCTTTTGCGGTCGGAGGGTTTGCGGTAATCCATGGGGAACGGCGCGATCCTGGGCGGGTGGGGGTGTGGCGCATGATAGCAGGCGCGGACAGGCTCCTGAATCAGATGAAGAACCAATGTGGGAGCGGGCTTGCTCGCGAAAGCGGTTTGTCAGCCAACTAATGTGTTGGATGTTAAGCCGCTTTCGCGAGCAAGCCCGCTCCCACAGGGGGATGGTGGGATCAGTGGGAATGGCGAGGTACTTCGGAGCCGCGGCAGCCGACGAGGAAGTCAAAGTCGCAGCCCTGGTCCGCTTGCAGCACATGGTCGATGTACAGCTGGCGATAGCCGCCCACGATCAGTTGCTTCGGCGGTACCAGATCCGCCATCCGCGCCGCCAGTTCGGCGTCCGGGATATCCAGGTGCAGACGTCCGCTGGCGCAATCGAGCTCAATGAAGTCACCTTCCTGCACCACCGCCAACGGCCCGCCGGCTGCGGCTTCCGGCGCTACGTGCAAGACCACCGTGCCGTACGCCGTGCCGCTCATGCGCGCATCGGAAATCCGCACCATGTCCGTAACGCCCTGAGCCAGCAGCTTGGCCGGCAAACCCATGTTGCCGACTTCTGCCATGCCCGGATAACCCTTCGGCCCGCAGTTTTTCATCACCAGGATCGAGTTCGCGTCCACGTCCAGTTCCGGGTCGTTGATCCGCGCCTTGTACATGTCGAAGTTCTCGAACACCACGGCGCGGCCACGGTGCTGCATCAGTTCGGCACTGGCAGCGGAGGGCTTGAGCACGGCACCGAGTGGCGCGAGGTTGCCGCGCAATACGCAAATGCCGCCGTCGGCGCGGATCGGGTTGTCGAGGGTACGGATCACTTCGTCCTGGCCATAGATCGGCGCGTCCTTGGTGTTCTCGCCGAGGCTCTTGCCATTGACGGTCAAGGCGTTCGGATGCGGAATCAGATTGGCTTCGCCGAGGCGACGCAACACCGCCGGCAAACCACCGGCGTAGTAGAACTCTTCCATCAGGAAACGCCCGGACGGTTGCAGGTCGACGATGGTCGGCATGCCACGACCGATGCGGGTCCAGTCGTCCAGATCGAGTTCGACGCCAATGCGCCCGGCGATGGCTTTCAAGTGAATCACCGCGTTGGTCGAACCGCCAATCGCCGCGTTCACTCGGATGGCGTTTTCAAAGGCTTCTTTAGTGAGGATCTTCGACAGCCGCAAGTCTTCGCGCACCATCTCCACTGCGCGCATGCCGGACATGTGCGCCAACACATAACGTCGCGCATCCACCGCCGGAATCGCTGCGTTGTGGGGCAGGGAGGTGCCGAGGGCTTCGGCCATGCAGGCCATGGTCGATGCGGTGCCCATGGTGTTGCAAGTGCCGGCCGAGCGGGACATGCCGCCCTCGGCCGCGAGGAAATCGTCGATGGTGATGGTGCCAGCCTTGACCTGTTCACTGAGCTGCCAGACCACGGTGCCCGAGCCGATGTCTTGGCCCTTGTGCTTACCGTTGAGCATCGGCCCGCCGGTGACGACGATCGCCGGCACGTCGCAACTGGCCGCGCCCATCAACAACGCCGGAGTGGTTTTGTCGCACCCGGTCAGCAGCACCACACCGTCAATCGGGTTGCCGCGAATGGCTTCTTCCACGTCCATGCTCGCCAGGTTGCGGGTGAGCATGGCGGTGGGGCGCAGGTTCGATTCGCCGTTGGAGAACACCGGAAACTCCACCGGAAAGCCGCCGGCCTCGATCACACCGCGTTTGACGTGCTCGGCAATCTGGCGGAAATGCGCGTTGCACGGGGTCAGTTCCGACCAAGTGTTGCAGATGCCGATGATCGGTTTGCCGTGGAACTGGTGGTCGGCGATGCCCTGATTCTTCATCCAGCTGCGGTACATGAAGCCGTTCTTGTCGGCGGTGCCAAACCATTGGGCGGAGCGCAGGGTGGGCTTCTTATCAGACATGATCGATTCTCTTATTGTATGACTATATTGTTCAATCTGATGAATAACATAAGCGCAAATTCGCCGGTTTGGAAGCGTTGTTGCTTAATTAGTATTACTATATAGTCGGTTTCAACGGAGGGATTGGCCCTGGCGGTTTTCCGCGAGAGGCGTCCCCCGAGGTTCTATAACAACAACAATCGGAGACCGATCTCATGAGCCAGGAACTGCGGCTTATCCGTCGCATCACGTTGAAACTGATTCCCTTCCTGATCCTGCTGTACCTGATCGCCTATGTGGATCGCTCCGCCGTGGGCTTCGCCAAGCTGCACATGGGCGCGGACATCGGCATCGGTGATGCGGCTTACGGCCTCGGCGCCGGGCTGTTCTTCATTGGTTACTTCCTGCTGGAAATCCCCAGCAACCTGATGCTCGAACGCTTCGGCGCCCGGCGCTGGTTTGCGCGGATCATGATCACCTGGGGCGCGATCACCATCGGCATGGCGTTCGTCCAGGGTCCGCACAGTTTCTATGTGATGCGCTTCCTGCTCGGCGCCGCCGAAGCCGGGTTCTTCCCGGGCGTTCTGTACTACATCACCCAATGGTTTCCGGTGCGCCATCGGGGCAAGATCCTCGGGCTGTTCATTCTTTCCCAACCCATCGCGATGATGATCACCGGCCCGGTGTCCGGCGGTTTGCTCGGCATGGACGGCACCCTCGGCCTGCACGGCTGGCAGTGGCTGTTCATCGTCATCGGCACCCCGGCGATCCTGCTGACCTGGCCGGTGCTGCGCTGGCTGCCCGACGGTCCACAACAAGTTAAATGGATGGACCAGGCCGAGAAAGACTGGCTCACCGGCGAACTGAAAAAAGACCTCGAAGAATATGGCCAGACCCGTCACGGCAATCCGCTGCACGCGTTGAAAGACAAAAGGGTTTTGCTGCTGGCGCTGTTCTATCTGCCGGTGACGTTGAGCATTTATGGCTTGGGTTTGTGGTTGCCGACCTTGATCAAACAGTTCGGCGGCACCGACCTGGTGACCGGTTTCGTGTCCTCGGTGCCGTACATCTTCGGGATCATCGGTTTGCTGATCGTGCCGCGCAGTTCCGATCGCTTGAATGATCGCTACGGCCATTTGGCGGTGCTTTACGTGCTGGGCGCCATCGGCCTGTTCCTCAGCGCCTGGCTGACGCTGCCGGTGGCGCAACTGGCGGCGTTGTGCCTGGTGGCGTTCGCGCTGTTTTCCTGCACGGCGGTGTTCTGGACGCTGCCGGGCCGCTTCTTTGCCGGGGCCAGCGCGGCGGCGGGGATTGCCTTGATCAACTCGGTGGGCAACCTCGGCGGCTACATCGGGCCGTTCGTGATCGGCGCGCTGAAGGAATACACCGGCAACCTGGCGTCGGGGTTGTACTTCCTGTCCGGGGTGATGGTGTTTGGATTGGTGCTGACGGGGGTGGTGTATCGGTTGCTGGAGCGCAAGCATGTGTTGCCGGCCGATCAATTCGCCGCCAGTGCCCGGGGTGCAACCCGTACCTGAAAGATCACAAAAATCCCCTGTGGGAGCGGGCTTGCTCGCGAAAGCGGAGTGTCAGTCAGCACAGATGTTGGATGAGAACCCGCATTCGCGAGCAAGCCCGCTCCCACAGGGGGGGCAATGCCGACTTCAAGATGGTTACAGGAGAAAATCATGCGTTTAGTTCAGTTCGAATTGATTAACGGCGAGCGCCGCGTTGGCGTGGTCGAGGACGGTCTGGTGCGCGAAGTGCAGGACGCGCGCACGGTCCGCGATCTGGCCCTGGCCGCCGTCGAGGCAGGCGTCAATCTTGAGCAGCAAGTGAAAACCCTCGGCCTGGGCATCAGCCACGACTATGCGCAATTGCTGACTCACCTGCGCATCCTGCCGCCGCTGGACCACCCGGATCCGGCGCACATGCTGGTCAGCGGCACCGGCCTGACGCATTTGGGCAGCGCCTCGGCCCGGGACAAAATGCACCAGCAAGTCGGCGACGAAGCCGCCATGACCGACACCATGCGCATCTTCAAGTGGGGCGTGGAGGGCGGCAAACCGGCGGCGGGCCAGGCTGGCGTGCAACCGGAATGGTTCTACAAGGGCGACGGCAGCATTGTCGTGCGACCGGGCCAGCCGTTTCCGTTGCCGCCCTTTGCCGAAGACGCCGGAGAAGAGCCGGAGCTCAGCGGTCTCTACGTCATCGGCCACGACGGCAAGCCGTATCGCCTCGGTTATGCGGTGGGCAACGAGTTCTCCGACCACGTCATGGAACGCAAGAATTATCTCTACCTCGCCCACTCCAAATTGCGCAGTTGCAGTTATGGCCCGGAACTTCGCGTCGGTGAGCTACCCCAACACTTGGCAGGCACCAGTCGCATCCTGCGTGACGGCGAGGTGCTGTGGCAGAACGAGTTCCTCAGCGGCGAGGCCAATATGTGCCACAGCCTCGCGAACCTCGAGTATCACCATTTCAAGTACAGCCAGTTCCTGCGACCGGGGGATGTGCACATTCACTTCTTCGGCACCGCGACCCTGTCCTTTGCCGATGGCATCCGCACCCAACCGGGTGATGTGTTCGAAATCAGCCAGGCTGAATTCGGCGCGCCGTTGATCAACGGTATCGCGCCGGCAGCAGCGGCGTTCGAACCCGGCACCGTCGGCACCCTTTAAGGAGAACCGCATGACCCAGATTCTTGGTCACAACTACATTGGCGGCCAGCGCAGCGCGGCCGGTAGCCTCAAATTGCACAGCGTCGACGCCAGCACCGGCGAAGCCTTGTCCCACGATTTTTATCAAGCCACGCCGGAAGAAGTCGACGCCGCCGCCAAGGCTGCCGCAAGCGCTTATCCGGCTTATCGCAGCCTGAGTGCCGAGCGTCGTGCACAGTTTCTCGACGCCATTGCGGATGAACTGGACGGGTTAGGCGATGACTTCGTGGCCGTGGTCTGCCGCGAAACCGCGTTGCCCGCCGGTCGCATTCAAGGCGAACGCGGTCGCACCAGCGGCCAGATGCGCTTGTTCGCCAAAGTCCTGCGTCGCGGTGATTTCTACGGTGCACGGATCGATCTGGCCTTGCCCGAGCGTCAACCGTTGCCACGCCCGGATTTGCGTCAGTACCGCATCGGTCTCGGCCCGGTTGCCGTGTTTGGCGCAAGCAACTTTCCATTGGCGTTCTCCACGGCCGGCGGCGACACCGCATCGGCCCTGGCCGCCGGTTGCCCGGTGGTGTTCAAGGCCCACAGCGGCCATATGGCCACCGCTGAACTGGTCGCTGACGCGATCATTCGCGCCGCTGAAAAAACCGCGATGCCGGTCGGTGTGTTCAACATGATCTACGGCGGCGGGGTCGGCGAAGCGCTGGTCAAGCATCCGGCGATCCAGGCCGTGGGTTTTACCGGTTCGCTCAAGGGTGGTCGTGCCTTGTGTGACATGGCGGCTGCGCGTCCGCAGCCGATTCCGGTGTTCGCCGAGATGTCGAGCATCAACCCGGTGATCGTGTTGCCTCAAGCCCTTGAGGCTCGGGCTGAAACCGTTGCCCGCGACCTGACGGCGTCGGTGGTGCAGGGCTGTGGTCAGTTCTGTACCAATCCGGGGCTGGTGATCGGGATTCGTTCGCCGCAGTTCAGCGCGTTTGTGCAGCAGGTCGCGTGGTTGATCGGCGATCAACCGGCGCAAACCATGCTCAATGCCGGGACGTTGGGCAGTTACGGCAAAAGCTTGCAGAAGTTGCTGGCGCATCCGGGAGTCGAGCATCTGGCCGGCCGGGAGCAGCAAGGCAATCAGGCGCAACCGCAGTTGTTCAAGGCTGATGTCAGCCTGTTGATCAACGGCGATGAAGTGTTGCAGGAAGAAGTGTTCGGCCCGACCACGGTGTTCGTCGAGGTCGCGAATCAGGCGCAGCTCAGCGCAGCGTTGAATGGCCTGCACGGCCAACTGACGGCGACGATCATTGGCGAACAGGCGGACTTTGAACAGTTCGGCGAGCTCACGGCGTTACTTGAACAGAAGGTCGGGCGGATCTTGCTCAACGGTTATCCGACCGGTGTGGAAGTCTGCGATTCGATGGTTCATGGCGGGCCGTACCCGGCGACCTCCGACGCGCGCGGCACGTCGGTGGGCACCCTGGCCATCGACCGCTTCCTGCGCCCGGTGTGCTTCCAGAACTACCCCGACAACTTGCTGCCGGAACCGCTGAAAAACGGCAACCCGCTGCGGATTCAGCGTTTGGTGGATGGCAAGCCATCCCGCGACGCGTTGTAAGTGATCGTTCCCACGCTCTGCGTGGGAATGCAGCCCGGGACGCTCTGCGTCCCTTCTAAAGCCGAACGCGGAGCGTCCGATGAGGCATTCCCACGCGGAGCGTGGGAACGATCGGAACGGCCACACACCATCCCCCTGTGGGAGCGGGCTTGCTCGCGAAAGCGGAGTGTCAGGCGCTATTGATTTCGACTGACCCACCGCATTCGCGAGCAAGCCCGCTCCCACATTGGTTCGGTGTTGTGCATGAGTTTTGTGTTCGGCACCGGTCCAGGGGGAGTGATGAGCTATCATTGCGTCTTTCCAATTGAATGATTGATTGCCATGACTGCCGTAACCGACACCTTGCTCAACGCCCTCGAAAACTGCGACATGCTGGAAATCGATGGCTTGCACGCCTCTGATTTCTACCTCGGTGAAGAGGACGACAGTCTGAACATCGAATGCATGGACGGTCGGGCGCTCAAGCATTGGGAATTCAGCATGGCCCAGATCCAGGCAGCGACTTTCGATCCAACCCTGCAGAGCTGGCTCATTACCGGTGATTCCGGCGAGCACCGGCTGGTGTGCATGGCCGCCATCGGCGGGCATGACGACGAGGAAGAAGAGCATGAAGATGCGTAATTTCTGGCCACTGTTGATGGCGGGCAGCGTCGGCGCCATGGGCGTTCAGGCCGCGACCGTCGACGATTATCAATTGCTGGTCGGTTCCTACACCGCAGGTCAGAGCCAGGGGATTTATCGCCTGAACTTCGACAGCGCCACCGGGCAGATTGCCGCCAAGCCGCTGCAAGTGGTCAAGAGCGAAAACCCGTCCTGGCTGACGATTTCCAAGGATCAGCAGCACCTGTTCGTGGTCAACGAAAACGGCCCGGGCCAGACTGATCCGGTGGGCAAGGTCAGCAGTTATTCGATCAACCCCAAGACCCATGAACTGAGCCTGATCAGTCAGGTCCAGAGCCTGGGCAACGAGCCGACCCATTCGAGCCTCAGTGTTGACGGCAGCCATTTGTTCGTCAGCAACTACTCGGTGGTCGAGGATCCGGGCGGCACCCTCGCGGTGTTGCCGGTGGGCGCGGACGGCAAGCTCAAGTCGGTGGTGCAGATGAGCAGCCACCCGTCGAGCCGGGTCAACCCGGAACGGCAAGCCTCGGCGCACGTGCATTCGACGATCTCCTCGCCGGATGGCAAGTACGTGTTCTCCAATGATTTGGGCGCGGACAAGATCTTTGTCTATCGCTTCAACCCCAAGGCCAACCCGCTGTTGCCGCTGACGCCTGCGACGCCGGCCTCGGTGCAATTGCCAGCCGGTAGCGGGCCGCGTCATCTGCTGTTCAGCGCCGATGGCAAGCACGCCTGGCTGACCATGGAAATGAGCGCCCAGGTCGCGGTGTTCGACTACCAGGACGGCACGCTCAAGCAAACGCAAATAGTCGATCTGGCGGCGGGGCAGCCCACCTCCGATAAGGCCGGCGCTGCACTTCACGCCTCGGCTGATGGCAAATTTCTATATGTCAGCAACCGTGGCACCGCCAATCAGTTGCTGGTGTTCGCCATCGATCCGGCCACCGCTCAGCTCAAGGAACTCCAGCGTCGCTCCGTCGAGGGTGATCACCCGCGGGAATTCAGCCTCGATCCGAGTGGCAAGTTCCTGTTGATCGCCAACCAGAAGAGCAACGAGATTGTCGTCGTCGAGCGCGATGCCAAGACCGGCCTGTTGGGCAAAACCGTGCAGAAATTGCCGATGGATGCCCCGAGCGACCTCAAGTTTCTAGTGCGTCAATAGGTGCGGCAATAGGCCGCAGGCCCCGGTTGATAAGGCCTGCGACCTTCTATTAATGAGACTGATATCCGCTAATGCTACAAAGCATTTCAAGGCGCGGACCTCGGACGTTAAGTTTGCTCCACGGCCCAACCGGGCAAGCAAGCCAACTGACTCCGAGGAACACCGCCATGAACTTCAATATCTTCTCCATCATCGCTGCCTCCGCTATCTCTGCCACCGTTGCCCTGCCAGCCAGCGCCAACGTTGAAATCAACAGCAAAAAATCCCACACCCAGAGCTACACCCAAAAATACCTGCAACAAAGCGCCAACTTCTACGCCGCGCTGGATCACAAAACCCAAGCCTGAAATCTGCGAACATTGTCGCTCCCTGTAGGAGCTGCCGAAGGCTGCGATCTTTTGCTCTTGAAAAGTCAAAAGATCGCAGCCTTCGGCAGCTCCTACGCGCGTGTGTTTCCAAGGGTCATAGGTTTTTTTTAGCGCTGACATAGACGGGTTTAATGATCAACCAAGCTGATGGTGACTATGGAAAACGCTGAGTGGTTGCTTCGGTTTTTTTGATCGATTCTGTGGGCACTGAAACATGCCCACGGAGAACACCATGGCCAGCGCAATCCTCACTTCTGCCAAACACGGCGCCTACCTGGCCATCGGAATCTACGTGGCCATGGTGCTCGTGGTGAGCCTTTCGGCTCAATCGCAACACGACATTCAAGCGCCGATTCAGGTCGCTTATCCCGCTATCCAGTTCGAACACCGCGCGCAAAGCGTCGTGGCTGATCACGAGGATTTGTTGGGAGCGGTCGGAGCATGAAAGGACACAGACTCTGGGTCATCGCCTTCTTGGCGTTCATGACCAATGGCGCTTCACTGTTGGGGATCGGGCAGGGCTCGGCGGGCTCGGTGGCACGGTCCATCGAATGCAACCACAGCATCGCCCACGGCATTCAGACGGCCAAGGCGTTGGGGTTGTTGGTGGGTAATCCGCCATCGAAGGTTCGGGCCGAGTTCCTCGGACCGTTCCAAGTGGATTGCTCGGTGTTGGGGATGTGCTCGGTGCTGGCGTAAAAACGCGGTCACTGTGGCGAGGGAGCTTGCTCCCGCTGGGCTGCAAAGCGGCCCCAAAAGATGGGACTGCTGCGCAGTCCAACGGGAGCAAGCTCCCTCGCCACAGTAGCGCGTGTTCTTACTTTTGCATGACGCCGGTAAAAAGATCGGACTCCAGCAACCGCTGAAGCCACACCTGCAACCGCACATAAGGTGTCTGCCCAAACCACTCCCGATCCACATGCGCAAACTGCCGAACGAACGGCATCAATGCCACGTCCGCCAGGCTCAGGTGCCCGGCGAGCAAATAATTCCGCCCCTCGAGCAACTCATCCAGCTTGCGCAAAAACACCTCACCCTCGGCCCGATAATGTTCCATCGGCTGCTCGGGGTAGCGCTCGGCGTATTTGTAGCGATTCAGATGCACCTTGAACACCTGATCGTTTTCTTCGATCAGTTCCGCAATGCGCAACTGCCCCGCAGGATCGTCCTTGAGCAACCAATCCTCAGGATCGTGCTGCGCCAGGGCCCAGTGCATGATCGCCAGACTTTCATCAATCACCCGACCCTCAACCTCCAGCACCGGCACCGTGCCTTTGCTCGACAGCGCGAGCATTTCCGCAGGCTTGGCTTTCAGGCTGACTTCGACAATCTGCACTTCCACCCCTGAATAACGCAGGGCCATGCGCGCACGCATGGCGTAGGGGCAGCGGCGGAAGGAGTAGAGCGTGGTCATTTCACCTCCAGGGTGCTCAGGCCATTGCCCTGGCGACGGACCTGAATCTGCACCGGGATCCGCTCATGCATTTCCTGCACGTGGGAAATCACCGCGACTTTGCGACCCTGGGCCTGCAAGCCGTCGAGGGCGTCCATGGCCAGTTGAAGGGATTCCGGATCGAGGCTGCCGAAGCCCTCGTCGATAAACAGCGATTCGATCTTCAACGTGCTCGACGCCATCGACGCCAAACCCAGGGCCAGTGCCAGCGACACCAGGAACGTCTCGCCGCCGGACAACGAATGCACCGAGCGCAGTTCGTCGCCCATCTCCGTGTCCATCACCAGCAAACCAAGCATGCTGCCGCCGCGCTTCAGGCGATAACGACGGACCAATTGGCGCAACTGCACGTTGGCATGATGCACCAGCAAATCGAGGTTGTAGGCCTGGGCGATCTTGCGGAAGGTGTCGCCAGTGGCCGAGCCGATCAAGGCACTCAAGCGCGCCCAGCGCTGGTACTCGGTGTAGGCGTTGGCGATTTGTTGGGCCAAAGCCTGATTGGCGTTTTGCCGACGTTGATCCTCGGCCTGTTCTGCACGCAGTTCGGCGCAGCGGTGTTCGCTGGCGGCAAACAGGTTTTGCAATTCCGTCAGCGCGCTGGCCAGTTGTTCGGCGTCGAGATTGCCATTGTGTTGGGCCTGATGATTGACCAAGCGCTGATCGCGCTCCTGCAACAACACCTTGGCCTGTTCGATGGCTTTTTCGCTGTGCTGCAATTGCTGGCGCAGATCGCTGACCTGTTGGTCGTCGACGCTCAACAAATCCTCCAGCCCACCGTCATCCAGTTCTGGATGCCGCGCACGCCAGTCGGCAATCTTGCCGCTCAACTCGCGGTCTTCCTGCTCCAACGCCTCTGAACGTTGTTGCTGGGCCTTGAGTTCAGCCGCCAATTGCACCAGGCCCGTGCGCACGGTTTGCAGTTCTTGATTGGCCGCCGCTTCGGCATGCCGCGCCTGTTCGACCGCTTGATCGAGTTGCTGCTGCCACTGCTCGGCACTCGCATGATCGCCAAGCAATTGCGCGAGTTTCTGCTGGCAAGCCTGTTGCTGCTCAGCCAGCACCGTGAACTGCTGTTGCGCCGTTTCCAGTTGTTGGACGCGGGTCAGTTGACGATCCTGCTCTTTCTCCAACGTTTGCTGACGCTGTTGCTGCTCGCCGAGTTCATCGCGCTGCTGCTCGAGTTGTTCAAGGCGCTGGGCGATTTGCCGGTCGAGCTGCATGAACGTTGCGGCCGGTTCGTTGCGCAAGGCTTCCAGCGTATCGGCTGGAAGCAGGGAGCTGAACGCCGTGAGTTCTTCGTCCAGACGCTGGCGATCGCCGCTCAAGGCCTGTTGCTGAGTGCTCAGGTGCTGGGTCGCTTGCTGGCTCGCGGTTTCGGCGCTGTGCAGTTGCTGGGCCAGGCGCGCGGCGTCCTGTTGCAGGGTGAGCAGGGCAGTCTGGCGTTGTTCGTCTTGGGTGATGCTCTGGTTCAACTGACTGTTTTGCTGCGCCAGCCAGGCATCGCGTTTAGCCGCGTCCTGATTCAGCAACTGCGCGGACAGCGGATGGGCTTCGAGGCTAGGCGCCAGGCTTTGTTGTTGCGTGGCGAGGTGTTCCTGCTGCTGCAGCAACTCCTTTTGCTGCGCAATCAAACCACCGACTTCGGCGCGCAGATCGGTGAGTTTTTCCTTAAGCAGATCGACGGCTTTCTGCGCGTTGGTCAGCTCGCTTTCATCGTGCCGGCCGAGGCTTTGCAGCAAGGCTTCGGGCTGATGATAAGGATGATCGGGACTGCCGCAGACCGGGCACGGTTGGTCGTCCTGTAATTGCCCGCGCAGTTCCTCGACGCTTTCGCTGCGAGCCAGGCGTTGGCGTTCCAACAGTTCCCGGGTGACGGTCAACGTTTGTTCGGCGACGGTCAGTTCGGCTTTGGTTTTTACGCCGTCCTGGGTCAGGCGTTCACGTTCTTGCTGGGCGGCGAGTTGACGCTGTTGAAGCTCGGCGCCGCGCTTGTCCAGTTCCTGCTGACTGCCCCACAGTCGTGTCAGCTCTTCGAAGGCGCGCAGTTGCTTGCGGTTGTCCTGCAACAACGTGCTGAGCAACTGGATCTGCTCGGCCACGGCTTCCGGTTCGGCGCCGGCCTCTTTGTACAGCACTTCCAGGTTCTGCTTTTGCGCGGCCAGTTCTTCGGCGGCGCGGGTGGCGCGTTGTTGCAGATCGGCCAGTTCATCCTGGCCTTTGTTCAGGCGATTGCCGATCAGCATCAGCTGTTGCAGGCGATCGCGGTAGGCGTTCCAGGCATCGCTCAGCGGCGCCAAATGAGCGCTTTGTTCAAGCTCCCCGGCGATGCGCTGCAAACGTTCGGCGACTTGTTTTTGCTGGTCGAGCAAACCTTGAATCGTGGTCTGGCCTTGGGTGCTGGCCAGTTCCGCTTGTTGCTTGGCGTCGGCACTGAGGCTGGCATCCTTCGCCAAACGGGCGAGGGTGCTTTGCTCTTCAAAGGCCTGACGCAGCAGCGGCGCACCGGCGCTGTGCCGGTTTTGCGCCTCGGTCAGCGCGGTGTGGGCGCTGCTCAGGCTCTGTTCGAGTTGGGTCTGGCGCTCGGTCAGTGCCTGTTGCTGTTGCGTGTGCTGCTGAATCTGCGTCGCCAGCGGCATGAGTTGGGCGGTGAGTTCGGTTTTGCGCGCGAACTGATGTCGCTGCGGCGCCAGTTGCTCCAGGCGTGTCAGCTTCAGCCGTTCACCGGCCAGGCTTTCCCAGTGTTGCTGGGCGGCTTGCAGTTGCTCGGTGGCGCTGTGTTGCTCGTCCTGCAATTGGCGCAAATCTTTGAGCCACGTGTGCTGCAACTCTAATTGCTTGAGTTGTGCTTGCTGAGTCTTGAGTTGCTGCTGGGCTTCGTTGAAGCGTTCATCCAGCTCGACGCGGGCTTCGGGGGACAGCGGCGTGACACCGGTGGCCTGATCCTGCAGTAGTTTGTGGGCTTCGCGGGCCTCTTTGGTCTTGTCGAAAGCACGACGGCCCAAACGGGTGTAGAGCGCTGTGTCGGTGAGTTTTTCCAGCAACTCGCTGCGGTCGTTGTCGTCCGCCTTGAGGAACGCGCTGAACTCACTCTGGGCCAGCAGCACGGCGCGGGTGAATTGTTCAAAGTTCAGGCCCAGCGCGGCTTCGAGCTGCGCTTTGTATTCGCCTTTCTGACTGGCCAGCAGTTGATCCTGATCGATATCCCGCAGGCTCTGGCGACTGGCTTGCAACTTGCCGCCAGCCTTTTCCCGGGCGCGATTGGCTTCCCAACGGGCGCGATAGCGGCGGCCATCGATGCCGACGAAATCCACTTCGGCAAAACCTTCACCGGTGCCGCGACGCAGCAGGGTGCGGGGGTCGCCGGTGCCGATTTCGCCATCGGCGTCCGGGACTTTGGCATCGCGGCCGGTGTTGTTGAGGCGCGGCACGGCGCCGAACAGGGCCAGGCACAACGCATCGAGCAAAGTACTTTTACCGGCGCCGGTCGGCCCGGTGATGGCGAACAGTCCAGCGCTGGCCAGCGGCTCGGCGGTGAAGTCGATTTCAAACGGCCCGGCCAGGGACGCGAGGTTTTTCAGGCGGATCGCGAGGATCTTCATGGCTGTTCGCTCTCCATCTGCACGTCTTGCAGCAGCTCGGCAAAGTCCTTGAGGGTTTGCTCATCGACCTCGCTGCCGTAGTTGTCCTGCCAGGCGCGGCTGAACAGTTCCTGGGGCGAAAGCTGATCCAGTTCAATCAAGGTCGCGCCGTCATCGGTCCCGTCCTTGCTGCCGTTGCCCGCGTATTCGGCGGCGATTCGCACCAGGCGCACGGCTTTGCCTTGCAGAGCGGTTTCCACTTGATAACGCAGGTCCGGTTGCGGTTCGTCGAGGCGCACCCGGACTTCCAGCCACGGCTGGCGCTGGAGATCTTCCAGCAAGTCGGTGTTCGGCAGATCCGCCAGTTGCAGCAGGATTTCGGCCAGCGGGGCCGGGCCGATGCGTTGGAGGTTGACCGCGCGCGGGATCAGTTTCGGTTCGACGCTGACCAGGGTTTCGCCCTCGAGGGTGATGGCGAGAATCTGATGCGGATAATTGATCTCGGAGAACGACAACGGAATCGGCGAACCGCTGTAGCGGATGCGTTCTTCACCGTTGACCTTCTGCGGCTTATGCAAATGCCCAAGGGCCACGTAGCTGATGCTCGGCCCAAACAGGCTGGCGGGCAGGGCTTCGGCGTTGCCGATGATCAGGCTGCGTTCGGAATCTTCCGACACCGAACCGCCGGCCATGTGCGCATGACTGAGCGCGATCAACGCCTGACCGGGCTTGCGCTTGGCGTTGGCCGCTTCGATCAGCCATTCATGCACCTGGCCGATACCGCGCAAATAGTTGTCGCCCAACTGCGCGCCGGTCACCTCCGCAGGGCGCAGGAACGGCAGCGCCAGGCACCAACCGGCAATCTCGCCGCTGGCGTCGGGCAGCGGCAGCAACAGGCGTTCGGCGTCCAATTGCCCGTCATCGAGCCACAGCACCCGACCCAATGCGTGGGTGCGCAGGCGCCGCATCAACGGCGCCGGCAGTTCGATCCGCGAGCCGGAGTCGTGGTTGCCGGCGATCATCACGATGGTCAGCAACGGCTGCTGCTCGTGGGCGCTGACGATGAAATCGTAAAGGCGTTCCTGGGCTTTGACCGGCGGGTTGACCGTATCGAAGATATCGCCGGCGATCAGCAGCACGTCGGGCTGGTCCAGCTTCAGCTGGCGCAACAGCCAATCGAGGAAACAACCGTGCTCGAAATCGCGGTCCTGGCCGTGCAGGTTCTGCCCAAGGTGCCAGTCGGAGGTGTGGAACAGACGCAAGGCGAACTCCGTAGGAAATAAGGTGATGGCCGCGTGGGAAATGAAGGCGGCTAAAGGGGAGGGAGTTTACTGGCAAACAGGATGGATGGCGCGATGGATCTGGTCGAACGGCGGACTTGTGACCAGGATGCTTACCTGTGGCGAGGGGGCTTGCCCCCATTGGGGCGCGAAGCGGCCCCAGCGATTGACCTGATAAAACGAGTTGTCTGGTTTTGCGACTGCTGCGCAGCCGAACGGGGGCAAGCCCCCTCGCCACAACGCTGTTTCACCCGCTGATTTTGCTGCGAGCGTTCAAGCGCTGCACTTCGGCAAAAATCTGAGTAATGGCTCTTCCCGGTTGACGTTTATGCAGTCGGCGGACTTGTTCGCTCATTCTGAGCAAGTCATCACTTGGTTTCGCCCATTGCGCCTTCGGCAATGGCTCCGACCATCGCTGCATGACGTCGGGCAACATTTTTTGGCCCATGGCTTTGATGCGGCGGATTTCCCATTCGGTCAGGTAATTGGGAATCGTCCATAGCGTCATTACGTGGTACAGGTACCAGAAAAATCCCGAAATTCGATTGCGGGAACCGTCGCGGATTTGCTGATGCATGCGTGCTCGGGCGTTGCGGAACGTATGCAGGCCTTCGTGGGGCGGGTCGTCGGGGCCTTGCAGGTCTAGCGGGTCCTGGATGGATTTGAGGTCGTTGACCTCGGACTCCATGTAGCCGCGAATCGCTTCCCAGTAGCTGATGGCGATGGGCAGGCCGGCGCAGGGGAACTCGACGCTGGTCAGGGTTTCACCGTGCTGGAAACCGATGCCCATGCCGTATTGGCGGCGCACGCCATATTGGGTGACGCCTTGGGCTTCGATGACCCAGGCGCTGAGGGATTCCCAGGGGACGAAGAGCGGTTCGGTGGCGTCTTCGGGCATGAAGCAAACTTCGCGGCGTTGACGGTTGAAGCGGGTGGGGATGATCTCGACGCGTTTGTTGTGGTTGTGGAGCCAGACGCAGAGGCAGATGAATAGAGCGAACAAGCTCGTTTGTATAGCGAGCCCGTAGGCCTCATGGAAGATCCCTTCTATGGCATGAGAAATATCGTCCCAACCCATCCCGAACAAAAAAAACATAAATCCGCCAATAAGCGGGCATAAGAAAGCGACCATAAATGCGCCGCTGAAAGGCAAACCTAATATGACCTGCCATGAGAATACCTGTGGAGACCCCAACCCAAAGTCCATATACACCTCATTTAACTCCCCGATATGAGGACCACTAGGCGGTATCGGCGTAGGCAGCGGCAACGGGGCGAGATAGGTGATCTTCCCGCTTGGAAAGGGCTCGATATCGCCGGCTTTGCGAGAATGCTCAAGTTGCGGTTTCGGCACGGGGTTATCCAGGTTTTTGGGCATGGTCGACCGACTCCAGCAAATGGGTTTCAACCAACAAAACGGGAGGATGCTCGGTGACCGTGTTGGGCGGCAGCGAAGGAAAATGGCCTTCACCACGCGGGTTGAGATGAATCATGTGGGTGCGGGAAATCCACTGTCCTTTGGCATTCAGTACTTGCACGCACACCGCCAGTTCCAGTGTCTCGACCACGGGCGCCATCGGGTTATTACGGTTCAGGGGATATTGCAGGCATAAAATCAGCGGGTCTGCTTGCACGACTTGCAGGCTGTCCGACACTTCATTGCTGATCACATCCTTGCGCTCCCGGGCGGTACCGCGGCCCTGCGATGATCCTGAGAAACCGAGTTGTTTGATTCTGCGACTGCTGCGCAGCCGAACGGGGGCAAGCCCCCTCGCCACAACGCTGTTTCACCCGCTGATTTTGCTGCGAGCGTTCAATCGCTGCACTTCGGCAAAAATATCGGTAATGGCTCGTCCCGGTTGACGTTTATGCAGTCGGCGGACTTGTTCGCTCATTCTGAGCAAGTCATCACTTGGTTTCGCCCATTGCGCCTTCGGCAATGGCTCCGACCATCGCTGCATGACTTCGGGCAAGATCTTTTGGCCCATGGCTTTGATGCGGCGGATTTCCCATTCGGTGAGGTGGTTGGGGATCGTCCATAGCGTCATCACGTGGTACAGGTACCAGAAAAAACCCGAAATTCGACTGCGGGAACCATCGCGTATTTGCTGGTGCATGCGTGCTCGGGCGTTGCGGAACGTATGCAGGCCTTCGTGGGGCGGGTCGTCGGGGCCTTGCAGGTCTAGCGGGTCCTGGATGGATTTGAGGTCGTTGACTTCGTATTCCATGTAGCCGCGAATCGCTTCCCAGTAGCTGATGGCGATGGGCAGGCCAGCGCAGGGAAATTCGACGCTGGTCAGGGTTTCGCCGTGCTGGAAACCGATGCCCATGCCGTATTGGCGCTGGATGCCGTATTGAGTCGCGCCTTGGGCTTCGATGACCCAGGCGGAAAGGGATTCCCAGGGGATGAAGACGGGTTCGGTGGCGTCTTCGGGCACGAAGCAGACTTCGCGGCGTTGGCGGTTGAAGCGGGTGGGGATGATCTGGAGGCGTTTTTTGTGGTTGTGGTGCCAAGTGAAGAGGCCGATGAGTAATGAAAAAAAAGCAGCTAAAAGTCCAGGTTCTAAAGCAGCATAAAAAACATCTACCGCAAACTCCCATGAGTACAGCCACTCGTACCCCGATATGAGACCAAAACAAAAACAAAACAGCGGAAAAAGGAAGATGAACATACAGGTGCCACTGAATGGCAGGCCTAAGATGACTTGCCATGAAAATATCTGGGGCCACCCCAGCCCGAAGTCCATATACACATCATTTAGCTCTCCAATGTGAGGACCGTTCGGCGGCATTGGTGTCGGCAACGGTAACGGTGCCAGATAGGTGATTTTTCCGCTTGGAAACGGCTCGACATCTCCAGCCTTTCGCTGTTGTTCGAAGTGTGGAGCGGGCACGGCGCTATCAATCTTGGTGGGCATGATCGGCCATCTCCAGCAAATGGGTTTCTACCAGCAACATCGGTGGACGCTCGGTAACAGTTTGAGAGGGCGACACAGGGAAATGGCCTTCGCCGCGGGGGTTAAAGCGAATGACGCGATTGCGAGAAATCCATTCGCCGTTGTTGGCCAAGATTTGTAGGCAGACCGTCAGTTCCAGTGTTTCGGAAGCTGGCGTAAATTCCGCATCAATATCCAGTGGGTATTGCAGGCACAGCACCAATCGATCGGGGCCTGTTTCGACAATACGCAGGCTGTTCGCCACTTCAGTACTGATGACGTCCTTGCGCTCTCTCGGTGTGCCGCGATTGTGAAGAGGAATAGAGATACGGTGAGCGCCGATCCCCAAGCGACGGGCAGGTTGACCGTTCAAGGGCGGCTGAAAATCATTGAGCTTGAGGCCTGGCAGCACCAGATGGATGTCCTTTGGTTTGGCCTTTAAGAGCAGTTTTTTCAGCCACGAGTCATGCTCGTTTGGACCCAATTGGACATAAGGCGCATGAAGTAAAAAGACCAGATAATTTTTATATTCATCCAGCGTATGGTCGCCGTGCGCCTCCGCATCCAGGCTCCACGGCGTGGTTTTCAGCCACCTGTCGTGGGCGCTGATGTTGTAGCGGTTGAAGAGCCAGGTACCACCCAGTTCCAGTACGGTGAATAACGCCCCTGCCAAATTGAACCGGAAGAACACGGTCGACAGACGTGTACCCGCAGCGGCCCAGGCCGCTGTTCGTGCTTCGGCGCTTCGAGCTGTCAGGACTTTAGCCGTAGCGTGGACGGTATGGCTCAGACCGTAGGCATTAACGGCTGTCATGCCTCCTGCACCCAATGTGGCAAGCGCTGCACTGTTCTGTGTCGAGCCATTTCCGCTGCGTGTAGCCTGCTGCCAATTCTGGTACTGGGTATTCAAGCTGAATGCCGAAGCAATAACTCCAAAAAAGTAGGTAAAGCCACCCAACCCAATATGCATTTTCCCCATCTGCACATGAACACTCTGCAAGGCGTGTCGCTGCAGACCTGCGACAAGCTCCGCGCTTCGTGCCTTCAGGGCAGTGTCGGTGAGACTTTGGGCAGCAGTGAATCCTGCCGCCCCAGTGGCAGCCGCCGCACTCAGCAACGGCGCCAACTTACGCTTATCCCGCGCCTGGCTAAACGTCTCCCTTATGACCGAAACCAAATTCACTCCCTGCACCATAAACACCAACAATCCCATCCCCTCACTTCTAATCAACCCCGTATTCGGCGCCGCCGCCACCCCCAACCGAATATTCCTCAACAACCCCCGCACCTCCTGCTGCTGCGCCGGCGGAAACACCACCGTTACCCCCGCTCGCGCCGGCGTTGCACCGTAGAGCCGGGCCGACTGATCCGGCAGTTCCGCAATCGGGCTCAGCGCCCCCGCCAGCCGTCCCTCAAGTTGCGTCAACTGCCCGCGCACGCGCACGATTTCTCCCTGCAACTCAATCGCCCGTGGCGTCTTATGCCCCTGGCGGTTTTTGTTGTGGGTGATCTGATTGCGTTCACGGGTCAGGGCTTTGAGGTAGTCGCGCTCCCTGAGTATTTCCTTGAGGTTGGTTTGCAGCGCCGCATGTTCCGCCGGGGTGGCGACGGTAAACGTCACGCCGGTGGTTTTCGCCGCATCCAGCAGGCGCATGTGCAGCGCTTTGGGCAGGCGCTGAAACAGTTCGTCGAGGTCGGGGATTTTTTCTGCCGTCAGGTCGAAGCCTTCCAGCGCCTGGCTCAAGCCCAGGTTCAGCGCCGGACCGAGGCTGTGCCGGGCTGCGTCGGCGACGGCACGGGTGTGTTCGGGCAGGTCGTCGAGGGCCGGCAGCTGTGGTTGTTCGATTTTCTTCAACTCGGCCAGCCAGTGCGGCAGGTTGTTGAACAGGGCCATGCCGGCGTTGGACAGCGTGCTGTATTGCCCGGCCTGTTCCAGTTGCAGGCGCAGCGGCAAGGTGTAGAACAACGGCCGGGTCAGTTCCGGATGTTGTTCCAGATAGCCGAGCATCTTTTCGCTGGCGTGGTCGCTGCGGCAGATGTCCTTTAGGCAGGCGTATTCGGCGCTAAAGGTCTGGCCGAGTTGGGTTGGCTCGTGCGCGTCGTAGTACCAGGCCGAGCGGTGGTAGCGTCCGGCACACACCAGGTCCGTGCGGTCAGCGGTGATGCGCTCAAGCAGTCGGTTCCAGCGGCCAAGGTCGGCGCGGTACTGAAACAGCTCGTTGTCCATGGCCTCGCGGTCGATGAAGTCGTTGATCCCGCGTTTGCCGGTGAAGTTGGAACCCTCGAGCACGTCCTCGATGCGTTTGTTTTGCTCCTTGCCGAGTTTGATCAGGGATTTGAGGTGCCGCTCAACAAACTCGTCGGGGGCCATCGCAAAGTGCTGGCGGGTGTAATAACTGCGGTCCGCTTCATCAATGGCGCGCCTATGTGCCGTGAAGTCTGGCGTGCCGCCCTGATGTTTGAGCATCTCTTTGACGTCGGCTTCGGCTTGCTTGCGCAACTGCAGCAGTTCCGGAGGCGGCGGTACGTCGACAGGCTCGACCTTACCGCCCTTGTTCAGGTAATCCAACAAGGCTTTGCGCGTGCGTTCCCGAGTGGGTTCTGGCAACTGTTGCAGATCGCCAAGCAGGGCATTGACTGCCGGGTCGTCGCTGACCTCGCCCAGTTTTTCAACATCCGCCGGGCTGAGCTGGCTCAAGGATTCGATGTAGCAGGCCAGCAAATAGTTACGTTCGTTGTGCTCGGCATTGCTCCAGGCATCGACCCAGCCGACCACGGTGTCTTGATAGTCGGCGAGGTCACGCAGCACGCCGAGGTCGTCCTGCACCACGAGGAATAGTGTGTCGTCCTGGTAAGCCGGGCGCACCCGCCCGAGAAATTCACCGATGTGCGCCTCGCGAAAGCGCCGGGGGGTTTCCCACAGATAAGGTTCGAGTTCGTGAGCGGGAACGTTGCTGACTTGCACCGTGGGCAACAGAACGGCATCCGGTGGCGACGCTTCTTCCTGTTCGGCAGAGTCTTTTCCGGCTTGGGCCTGCTGGGCGGGCGCTGTCGCAATTTCCGCCAGCCACTGCCTGGCTTGCTCGACTGTCAGCAAGTGTTCGCCACCGGTGTCGCAATGCACCGGGCCGAGGTCAACGGCCTGCATGAAATGCTCGCGTTCTTCATGACTGTCGAGCACCTGAGCACATTTGGCGGCGGTCCACTGCACCTCGGCGAAGCACACCTGCAACGTGCTGCGCCGGGAAAACACCAGGGCCGGGCGTTCTTCAATGGCCATGCGTTGATCGCCATCGACCTTGGCCCCCTTGTGCAGCAAGGCGCTGACCACACCATTGAGCACACGGTATTCGTGCAAGTGGCCGGTGCCGCTGTCGATCACGTACAGCCAGCCATCGCGCAGCAGGCGAATGCCCAGTGGCCGGGTTTGGAGGGTGTAGGGCAATTTCAGCGTGGCGCTGGGGTCGAAGGTTTTCTCCACCAAGCCATAACGCACCGGTAGAAGCTGCACGTGGGTTTGGCGCAAAGGGCAGGCACCGGGCGAGCCGATGGCGGTTTTGGGGGCCGCCGCTGCGGCTAGGTTGGCAGGATGGCTCATGAGCGGCCTCGTTCACTTGCCCATTGGAGGGCCATGTCTGCGGCCAGCGCGATACGCTCGCCGATGGGTTGCAGCGACGGCGTATGCAGCAATCGGTTGATAGGCGGATGCTGTTCGAGCGATGAGCCGTCCAGAGAGGCCATGACGTTGGCGTAATAAAACAGCTCGGATTGGCTGCTTAAGCCCAGCGTGTTGGCCTGCGCCTCTAATTGCTCAAGCATTGGCCATCGCTGCGACACGGTTGCGCCGCGTTGGCTTTCGGGAAAAAACCGGAGCAGATGAGCGTCGAGTTCGAGCAGTACGCGACGTCGGTCAACCTGCTCCAGCGCCGAATTCTGTTCAGCGCTCAGGCGATAGGGCGTCGGCAAATCCGGGCATTCGGCCAGCAGAGGTTGATGACGTTGCCAATCACCCTCGACGCCATCAGCCGTCACCACACAGGACAACGGCCCAAACAAACGCTGATCGCCGCTGCTGAACAAGATTCGCGCCACGGCGGCATCGGCCAGTCGCAGGAACACCGGCACCCCCTCTGGCAACTCAACCGTCAACAGCTTGCGCAAGTGCTGGGCGACGGCGTGCGCCGAATCCCGGCTGAACAACAGCACGCCCCATTCCTCGTGCGCGTGCTCCAGATAAAACTGAACAAGCGGCTCGTCAGGCTGTTGAGCGGCCACCAACAGCGGTGAGATATCCCGCAGAGCGGTAAAAGAAGGGCAGTCATACAGCGCGACAGCGTTGGCGCCAGGGCTCAATTGCTTCAAGCGTTCCGGCAAATTGCTCAGGGTCGCGCCATCGAGCAACACAAAAGCCTGTTGCTCGTTCCACGGCAGGTCGGCTGGTAAAGCGATTGAGAGTGTCATGCGAGGGCGGCCTCACAAATCAGGCAGCGAGAGCCGCGCGTTGAAACCAGCGCACGGCGTTGTTGTGCTGCGTCGAAAGTGACCTTCAGCAGCGGTAATGCGCCTGGCATCAACGGTTCAGCCGGCAAACTGTCGGCCGGAGCTCCGCCCTGCGTAATCGGTACGCTGCTGAAAATGCCGTCCGGCCCCAGCGTCAGCCATTGCCCGCCAGCCTTGACCGTCAGGTGCAATCCACCATCAATGACGACTTGCTGTCCGGCGCTGAGATGAATCTGTTGGGTGGCGTTGAGTCGCTGACTGGTGACGCGAATGTGTTGGTCGCCCAGCACCAGCAGGTGATCGTCCTGCCTGAGTTCAGTCAGGCGCTTGCCGTGGGTGAGGTGGTGTTCTTCGCCGCGCAGGTCATGGCTGGCGGTGCCGCCGACCACGACGGTGCGTTGGTTGTCGACCTGAATGCGTTCGTCGTTCAGCACCAACTGAACGAAGTCACGCTGGGCCCGCAGGGCGATTTCTTCCGAGCCTTTTCTGTCCTCGATGCGCAACTCGTTGTAACCGCCACCGCCAGGGCTGCTCTGGCTGCGCAAAATGCTTTGCGTATGCTGAGCGGGCAGATCCAGTGGCACGGGCGTCGCCGCATTCGGCAAACAGCCAACGATCAACGGTTTGTCGGGGTCGCCTTCGCTGAAGCCCACCAGCACTTCCATGCCGACTCGCGGGATCAGCACACTGCCATAGCGGTCATTCGCCCAACCCGTGGCAACGCGTAGCCAGCAACTTGAGTGTTCGTTGTGTTGGCCGTCACGGTCCCACGCCATGTGGACTTTGACGCGGCCGTACTCATCGCAGTAGATCTCTTCACCGGGCGGTCCGGTGACCACTGCATGCTGGCTGCCGGTCATTCGCGGCTTGGGGTGTTCAAGGGGCGGTCGGAATATCACGTCCCATGGCGTTGCGACGAACTGGTTGCGGTAGCCCTGGCTGAAGCCGTCCTCAGGATTGCTGTCGGTAATCAGCTCTTCCAGCACTTGAGGTTGTCTGCCGACATGTTTGACCTCGGTCAGCAGCCACAAACCATTCCAGTCGCGACGCGGGTGTTCGATCAGGTCAACAAAGTGTCCGCTGCGCATGACACTTTGATCACTTCGCCCACGGGCTTGCCGGTAATCTGCGCGATGGCGCTCCAGCGTTCTTCTGGCCAGGTACTTGCCGCGCTCACGGTCGGTGAATTGCCCGGGGAAGGCGTAGTCCTCCAGATGGGGCTGTTGCGAGGTCTTGCTCTCGCTGTCGAGTGGCAGGCGAGGTTTTTCGAAGTTGTAATCCCGGCGGCTGACATGGGTGACGCGGGTTTCCAGGCTGACCTGGAAGCGATCAATGACTGAGGCTTCGGCGACCATGCCGCTGCCCTGGGCATACGCCGTTGGGCTCTGGGGTTTCGGGAAGACCGTCTGATCATCGCCGAACACCAACACATGCCCAGAGGCACTGTGCTGGAAATGAAAGTGCAGGCCTTCTTCCTCACACAGTCGTTGAATGAAGAACAGGTCCGACTCGTTGTATTGCACGCAGTACAGCCGTGGCCGGTACTCTGCGCTGAGTTGGAAGCGCCATGTGTCAGCGTGCATGCCGTGGTCGATCAACACCCGCTCGATGATTTTCGGCACGCTCAGGTGCTGGAAAATACGCTGGTTGTTGCGGTGGGCAAGGTAAGCGAG
This sequence comes from Pseudomonas sp. NPDC096950, assembly GCF_044762525.1. Classification (NCBI taxonomy): domain Bacteria; kingdom Pseudomonadati; phylum Pseudomonadota; class Gammaproteobacteria; order Pseudomonadales; family Pseudomonadaceae; genus Pseudomonas; species Pseudomonas sp. NPDC096950. The sequence continues at coordinate 779,030 of NZ_JBIWEL010000001.1, forward strand.
GTGGGGAACCAGGGTGATCTGGTAGTGAGTCAGGCGTTTGCCCGAATCGCCTTGCGCGACTCGATAGACCTGGCCGTGAAGACCACCATTGTCGGGTCCGAACGTGAGAAAGGCCGGGCGATGCAGCAGCGACTCGAGGTCCAGATCCGGGCGTTCGCTGACCAGTTCGAGCTCGACCTCATAGGGCCGGTTCAGCGTTTCCCTGGCCCGAAACTCGAGCACCTGGAGCTCGTAGGAAAAACCTGCAATGTCGAGTGTGAAAACAACGTCCTTCGCCGTGCTGAGCATCCCCGCATCCCTGTGTCTTTTAAAGGCACGGGACTCTGCGGGAGTCTACGAATTGGCGAAGTCAGTCGATTCGATATCTGGTGTAGGACTTGTCCGCGAATCGGAATCGCGGTGGGAATTTCGACCTTTTCTGACAGCTACTTCGGATAAAGCGGCGGCAACCCGCTATCACCCACCGGATCCTGCACCCGTTCGGCGATTGGAATTGCCCGGGTCGCGCGCCACAGGTCTTCGCCCTGCCAGTGCTGGCCGGTTTCGCTGTACAGCGCGCCGTTCAAGCCATCGAGGGCATCGGACAGCGGTACAAACCGCGCCGCCATGTCGGCCAGGGTTTCCGGTTGTTGCCGGGCCCAGGCGTCGAGGGCCTGGCGGGTGGCGTGGGGGTCGTTGGCCTGGCAGGCGCGCTTGAGTTCGTCGAGCACGGTGCGCGGGCTCGGGCCGGCTTGCGCGGCACGCAGGATCGCCGGTTGCCAGCGCGCCCGCCACCACAAACCGAAGCCGAGCAGGGTGGTGCAGGCCAGGATCAGGGTGCTGAGTTTCCACCACCACAGCGCTTCGCTGTCGGCGGCGTAATTGGTTTGAGCAGTGCCCGCCGGGGTGTCGACCATCAGGCTCGGATTGTTCGTCACTTGCAGGGTCCGGGCCGGCAGGCTGCTGTGTTCCAGGTGATCTTCGAAGGTGTTCCACCACACCACGTCCACCGTCGGCAATTCGATGGCGCCACTGTGGGCCGGCACCAGCGCTTCACGGTCTTCGCGACTGCCGATCAACCCGCGTTCGCTGTTCTGATTGCCCAGCACCGGTTGATCCGGGTAGCGGCGCAAACCGTTGATGTCGGTGGCGGGCAGCGGCGGCAACTGCGAACTGGCCAGGCCTTCGGCTTTCAGGGTCAGGCTGCGGGTCAGGGAATCGCCGACCTGGGTGTGATCCGGTTCCGGGCTCCAGCTTTCGCTCAGGCTCAGGCTGCGCGCCGGCAGCCACGGCGCGTCGGGCGGGTAGGTGGCGGGTTTGGCCTTGACCGTCAGCGGAATCTCGGCGGAGCTGACCCGCAGCAATTTGCCCGGCTTCGGCCCTTGGGAGGCCACGTCGGGCGACGGTTGCACGTCTACCAGGGTTGCGCTGAACGTCTGCGTCGGAATGTTCAACACGCCGCTGTGCTGGGGAAAAATCGCATAGCGCATTTCGATCACGCCGTGGCGTAAGCCGTTGATGTCCTTCTCATAGGTGCGCGAATCGCCGAGTTGCTCGATGCGCGCATCGGGAATCTGCAACGGCGTCAGACTGCTGTCGTCGTACAGCGACACCGAATGATAGATGCGCAGGGTCAGGATCGCCTGGGCCTGCACATACACGCTGCTCTGGTCGAGGCTGACCTCGATAAACACCGGCGCCAGGGTGTTTTTAGTGTCCTGGGTTTCGCTTTCGACGACCTGGATAGTGATCGGCTGACTGCGCACTTCGCCCAGTTGCAGCGACGGGATTTCCACGCTGCCGTTTTGCTTGGGCAGCAGGGTGATGATCCAGCGCGTGGTCGCACGGTTGTCGCCGTTGATCGTGGTCAACTGGTTGACCTGGCGGGTACCGCGCACTTCGAATGCTGGCTCAAGCGGCGTGAGGTCGGGTTTGCCGAACAGCGTCACGTCGTTGGATTCCAGGGTCAGTTCGACCGTTTCGCCGGAACTCAGGCGACTGCGATCGACACTGGCGACCAGGTCCGCAGCCTGAACTTGAAAGGTCCAGAAAAGCATGGCGAGCAAGAAAGCGGTGAAGCGGGTCATCGAGTTTTTCCCTGATCCTGATGTTGTTGCTGTTCGTACCAGAATTTGCGTCGCAGCAATTCCCCCGGATCATCCGGGATCTTGCGCAGCCATTGCTCCAGCGCCTGGGCCTGCTCGCCTTCCAGGCTGTCGTTGGTCGGGCGCCGCGGTGGCGTGGTGCTTTGTTCGTCCCCGAGTTCGCTGCCCGGCACCTCGTTGGCCCCGGGTTGCGGCGGCGTGGTGGTCGTTTGATCGGTGTCCGGCGTGTTCGGCTGGGCATCGGTTTTCGCCTCGCCGCTGTTCGACGGCTGGGTCGCGGCGCCGGGGGCCGGGCTGTCGCTGGCGGTTCCCGGTTCATCACCTTCGGACTTGTCCGGCTCAACCGCCGGCGGTGTGGCTTTCTGCTTGATCAGGCTTTCCACCAGCGCCTTGTTGGTCAGCGCCGGACGCAAATCCGGCTGCCGTTCCAGGGCTTGATCGTAGGCATCGAGTGCCGCTTCCAGCTCACCGCTCTTGGCCAGGGCGTTCCCCCGATTGTAGTGCGCCCGCGCATCGTTGCCTTGGGCGAAGCGCTGGGCGGCGCCGCTGTAGTCGCCGGCCTCATACAGCGCCACGCCTTGCCATTGCGGGTCTTCGAAATGTTGCGCGGCCTCGGCCGGATGCTCTTGATTGAGCAAGTGCAGGCCCCGTTGATCGGGACGCAGCCACAGGTCTTCGAAGTCGAAGGCGTAACTCGGTTGCGGCAGCAGGAACAACAGCGGCAGGCAGAACAACCAGCCCCGGCGTCCGGCAAAGGAGGCCAGCAGCAACAGCGGCAATAACAGCCAATAACCCTGATCGGCCCAGGTGTCGAGGCGCAGGGTCTGGCCGTCGTTGCGCAGGTTGCGCGGACCGTCGAGCAGGCCGAGGGCGCCCAGGTCGGCATCGTCCAGGCGTGCCGCGTGATAGCGGCCACCCAAGTCGCTGGCGAAGGCTTTGAGGCCCGGATTGTCCAGGTGCGGCACCAGAATCGCGCCCTGGGCGTCCTTGAGGAAACTGCCATCCTCCTGAGCCACCGGCGCACCCTCGGGCGTGCCGACGCCGAGCATCAGGAACTCCGTGGATTTGCCGTTCAGCGCGCGCTCGATGCCGAAGCGTTCCTGTTCGGTCAGGGACGAACCGATCAGCAGGATCCGCCCCTGGCCGAGGGCGCCCTGATCCAGCAGGTTCAGGGCCTTGACCACCGCCAGATCGGCGCGATGGCCGGCCTCGGGCATCAGCGACGGCTTGAGCGCGTCCAGCAGATTGCGGCTGGTGGACAGGTCATCCGACAGCGGCACCAGCGTGTGGGCGCTGCCGGCGTAGACGACGATCGCGGTCTGCGCATCGCTGCGGCTTTGCAGCAGGTCGAACAGCTTGCGCCGTGCCTGTTCCAGTCGGGTCGGCGGGCTGTCGGTGGCGAGCATCTCCGGGGTCAGCTCCAGCAACACCACCAGCGGATCGGCGGGTTTCTGGCTGGTCTGTTCGACCCGTTGCCAACTCGGCCCGAGCAGCGCGCCAATGGTCAGCACCCAGGCCAGGCCCAGCACCACCCACGGCAATTTGCTGTCACTGCCTTTGCCGCCGCTGAGCAGCGCGGCGTGGAAGGCGGGCGGCAGAATCATCTGCCAGCGCCCGGCGCGTTTCTGTCGATGCCAGAGTTGCCAGAGCAACCAGCCGAGCGCCGGCAACAGCAGCAGCCACCACGGGCGGAACCAGAACGGCCAGAGCGCGCTCATCGGCGCCTCCGCAGGCGCAGGCGTTTCAGCCGTTGGCGCCAGTCCGGCAGTTGGCTTTGCAGAAACAGGTCCTTGCTCAGGAAACGTTGCAGCGGATTGTCCGGCCAGCGCTCGCGCGCCACCAACAGCATGCTCAACACCAGCGCCATCGCCAGTGGCCAGTGATACAACGCCTGGGCGGGGCGGGCCTGGGTCGGTTGCTGGGTCACCGGCTCGAGTTTGTCGAGGGTGTCCTTGATCGCCTGCAACTCTTTGCCGTCGTGGGCGCGGAAGTACTGGCCGCCGGTGGCTTGGGCGATGGCCTTCAGCGCCGGTTCATCGAGGTCCAGGCTTGGATTGACGCCGAGAAAACCCAGGGTACCGCTTTGCTCCGGGTCGGCGCCGATGCCGATCGGGTAGATTTTCACGCCTTCGCTGGCGGCCAGACGCGCGGCGGTCAGCGGGTCGATTTCGCCACCGTTGTTAGCGCCGTCAGTGACCAGAATCAGCACACGGCTTTGCGCCGGGCGCATCCGGAGGCGCTTGAGGGCCAGGCCGATGGCGTCACCGATGGCGGTGTTCTTGCCGGCGATGCCGATTCGCGCTTCATCGAGCCAGACCCGTACGGTGCGGCGGTCGAAGGTCAGCGGCGCTTGCAGATACGCCTGGCTGCCGAACAGGATCAGGCCGACCCGGTCGCCTTCGCGGCTTTCCAGAAAGTCCCCGAGCAAATGCTGGACCAGCGACAAGCGGCTGACGTCTTCGTCCTGCCACTGCATGTCTGGGAAATCCATCGAGCCGGACACGTCCACCGCCACCAGCAAATCGCGGCCACTGGCGGCAATCGGCAGCGGCTCGCCGAGCCATTGCGGACGTGCGGCGGCCATCAGCAGCAACAGCCACAACAGAATGAATGGGGCCTGCTGGCGCCAGGCCGGCAGGTTGGCGCGGGCACGGCGGCGGGTCAGGCCTTCGAGGTCGCTGAGAAAACTGACTTTGAGCGCCGGTTCGCCACTGTCCGCCACCGGCAGCACCAGGCGCATCAGCCACGGCAGCGGCAGCAGGGCGAAAATCCACGGCCAGGCGAACTCAAACATGTTTGCGAATCCACGTGTCGACGGCTTGGGTCAGGCCGGCGATGGCCTTGTCGTCGAGTTTGCATTCGGGTTTGTAGGCGCCTTCCACCAGCACCATCCAGCGTGTCAGGCCGGCGGCCGGGCAGCGGTTGTCGAGGAACGCCAGCCATTTGCGGCCATTCAACGTGTGGCTCTGGCTGTAGGGGTAATGGTTGCGGCACAGGCGTTTGAGCAAGCCGTTGAGCTGCTGCAACCAGGCACCCGCCGGCGCGCCGTCGTAGGGTTTGGGCATTTGCGCCAGTTCGGCCAGGGCGGCGAGACGCACCGGGTCCAGCGGTTGTTCGGCGCGCACGATGGGACGTTTGTTTGGAATGAAACGGCGCAACTGCCACAGACCGAAACCGATCAGCGGCAGTAATAAAAGCAAAAGCCACCAACCCGGCGCCGGCGGCCAGAAACCGATGGGGGGCGGGGTCATCAGCGGTTGCAATTGTTCGAGGCTACTCATCGACCTTTCCCCGGTTTCTGGGGGTTCAGGTATTCGCGCAGTTGCTCGACCATCTCGCTCTGGGTGCTCAGGGGCATCAACAGGACCCGCAGTTTCTGCGCGAGCAATTCCCAGCGCGCGATGCGTTCTTCGGCCTGGGCGCGGTAGGTCTGGCGCAGGTCGAAATTCAGCGTGTCGAGTTCCAGTTGCGCGCCACGCTCGGCAAAGCGCAGAAGACCGGCGGCGGGCAGGGCGTGGTCCAGCGGATCGGACAGCGGCAGCAGCAACAGGTCGCAATGGCGCGACAACAGGCTCAGTTGTTGCTCGGAACCTTCGGTCAAGGCGCGCTCATCACAGATCACAATCACCAGACTGCCAGGCCGCAATACTTCCCGGGCGCGGCGCAGGGCCAGGTTCAGTGAATCGCGGTTCTGCTCGCTTTCGGTGTGCAGCGACTGGTTGACCCGCACCAAGCGGTTGAGCAATTGCAACAGGCTTTGTTTGCTGCGCCGGGGTTTTATTTCGTAGTGCTCGTTGTCGCCGAACACCAGTCCGCCAACCCGATCGTTATGTCCGAGCGCTGCCCAACCGATCAGGCTCGCGGCTTGGGCGGCCAGCACTGACTTGAACATCAGCCCCGAACCAAAAAACAGCCGACGGCTTTGCTCGACCATAATGAAAATCGGTCGCTCGCGTTCTTCGTGAAAGAGCTTGGTGTGCGGCTCCTGGGTGCGGGCGGTCACGCGCCAGTCGATGGTGCGCACGTCGTCGCCGGCCTGATAGACCCGCACCTGATCGAAATCGACGCCACGGCCACGCAGCTTGGAGTGGTGCAGGCCGATCAGCGGGCTGCGCTGGCTCGGTGTGGAGAACAATTGCACTTCGCGCACCCGATGGCGCATCTCGATCAGCTCGGCGAGGCTGACACGGATGCCCGGCTCGGGCGGCAGGATGGCGTTCATCGGGGTCAAGCGACGGCTACGACGTCGAGAATCCGCTGGACCACCCGGTCCTGGTCGATGCCAGCAGCTTCGGCTTCAAAGGACAGGATGATGCGGTGACGCAATACGTCGAACAGCACGGCCTGGATGTCTTCCGGGCTGACGAAGTCGCGACCGGCGAGCCAGGCGTGAGCCCGGGCGCAACGGTCCAGGGCAATCGAACCGCGCGGGCTGGCGCCGTAGGCAATCCACTCGGCCATTTCCGGGTCGAACTTGGCCGGCGTGCGGGTGGCCATGACCAGTTGCACCAGGTATTCCTCCACGGCATCGGCCATGTACAACCCGAGGATTTCCTTGCGCGCGGCGAAGATCGCCTGCTGGCTGACCCGGCGCTCAGGCTTGGTTTCACCGTTGAGTGCTTCGCCGCGAGCCTGTTGCAGGATCCGCCGTTCGACGGCGGCGTCCGGGAAACCGATTTTTACGTGCATCAGGAAGCGGTCGAGCTGGGCTTCGGGCAGCGGATAGGTGCCTTCCTGCTCGATCGGGTTTTGCGTGGCCATCACCAGAAACAGCGGCGACAACTCGTAAGTGCTGCGCCCGACACTGACCTGACGTTCGGCCATGGCTTCGAGCAGCGCCGATTGCACCTTGGCCGGGGCACGGTTGATTTCGTCCGCCAGCACCAGGTTGTGGAAGATCGGGCCTTGCTGGAACACGAAACTGCCGGTTTCCGGGCGATAGATCTCGGTGCCGGTGATGTCGGCAGGCAACAGGTCGGGGGTGAACTGGATGCGATGGAACTGCGCTTCGATGCCTTCGGCGAGCTCTTTGATAGCCTTGGTCTTGGCCAGCCCCGGGGCGCCCTCGACCAGCATGTGGCCGTCGGCGAGCAAGGCGATGAGCAAGCGCTCGATGAGTTTTTCCTGGCCGAGAATCTGCGTTGAAAGAAAGGTTCGCAGCGCTAGCAGCGCTTCACGATGTTCCATCGATGACTGTTCCTGGAAAGGGTGACCGAAGACGTTCGAATAACGCCAGGGCTGGGGGCGTTACTTTAATGCATCGCGGGGGGTGGCGACTAACGGCATTTTGCTTAAAGGCTGGTAAATGGTTGGTGAAATTGTTGGAAATTTGTAGGGCGGGGGTAGGGTGGTGAATTCTAGGGCCCCTTCGCGAGCAGGCTCGCTCCCACAAGGGATCTCCAGCGGACACAAATTTTGCATCCAGCACCATTCCACTGTGGGAGCGAGCCTGCTCGCGAATGCGTCGGCACAGGCAGCGAAAATCACAGCTCGCTGATATACGTCCCGATCCCGTCAAGAATGTTCTGCAATGTTTCTTCCACTTCCGGCAAGTCACTGGCATCGGTGCTGTGGATGATTTCCAGGGAATCTTCGCCATTCAGCGCATCAGCGTCGGTTGCCGCGATTTCGATCAGCAGGCGGGTAGGGCTGAGGGTGACTTTCACGCCGTCCAGTGCCGAAGGCTTGTCCTGGAAGATGATTTCCAGCTCGTCTTCGTCCGGGAAACGGCTCATCAGGAACAGTTCGCCATCGTCGCTGGTGCAGCAGAGCATGGCCAGGTTGTCTTCTTCGTCATCGCACGGGTTGACGATCAGCAGTTCAGTGGTGATTTGCATGGGTAATTCCTGGCTCGACGAGCATCGTGAAGACAAACAAAGGGCGATTCTGCCAGTCGGCGGGAATTTCTGCTCGCCTGAGTGTCAGAGGATGTGTCGTGAACATCCGGGGTGTTACTGGTCATTTCTGGTACGGATGTGCCGCAAAACCGGGCTGAAACCTGCCGTTTCGCCGTGCGGCTGCTAGTGTTGTTCGATGCACAAGGCGCAAGCTGCGTGCCGATGACCGAATATGTCGCAGCGCCGCAAGCAGGCACGTTGTCGCACTCGTTAAGCTGCGCATCGAATGGATACCCGTAAAAGCATTGTGCAATTCATCGTACAGTCGCTTTTGCCGATACCCATTCTTGGAAGGTGAATGTGACCCGAGTGTCTCGTCCAGCTTCACCCACCTGTCATCCTGTTTCCTCTGCCCGAGAATCAGGAACAGGGTGACGGATCGCCCCGAAAGGGGTTTTGCACGCGACGCTTCCATCAATAACAAGCCCAAGCGGAGTACCACAGATGGCGTTCTTCACCGCAGCCAGCAAAGCCGACTTCCAGCACCAACTGCAAGCGGCACTGGCGCAGCACATCAGTGAACAGGCACTGCCACAAGTGGCGCTGTTTGCTGAACAATTTTTCGGCATCATTTCCCTCGACGAGCTGACCCAGCGTCGGCTGTCAGACCTCGCTGGCTGTACCCTTTCTGCGTGGCGCCTGCTTGAGCGCTTCGATCACGCGCAACCGCAAGTGCGCGTCTACAACCCTGATTACGAACGCCACGGCTGGCAGTCGACCCATACCGCAGTCGAAGTGCTGCACCACGACCTGCCATTCCTCGTGGACTCGGTACGTACCGAGCTGAACCGTCGCGGCTACAGCATCCACACCTTGCAAACCACTGTGCTGAGCGTGCGTCGCGGCAGCAAGGGCGAGCTGCTGGAAATCCTGCCCAAAGGCACCCAGGGCGAAGGCATCCTGCAAGAATCGCTGATGTACCTGGAAATCGACCGTTGCGCCAACGCGGCCGAATTGAATGTACTGAGCAAGGAACTGGAGCAGGTTCTCGGTGAAGTCCGCGTCGCGGTCGCCGATTTCGAGCCGATGAAAGACAAGGTCCAGGAAATCCTGACCGGTCTGGACAATAGCCAGTTCAAGGTCGATCCAGAAGAAAAAGCCGAAATCAAAAGCTTCCTGGAATGGCTGGTGGGCAACCACTTCACGTTCCTGGGCTACGAAGAATTCGTGGTCAGCGACCAGGCCGATGGCGGCCACATCGAGTACGACCAGAGTTCCTTCCTGGGCTTGACCAAACTGCTGCGCACCGGCCTGACCTACGAAGACCTGCGCATCGAAGACTACGCCGTGAACTACCTGCGCGAACCGACCCTGCTGTCGTTCGCCAAGGCTGCGCACCCAAGCCGTGTGCACCGTCCGGCTTACCCTGACTACGTGTCGATCCGTGAAATCGACGCCGACGGCAAGGTCATCAAGGAATGCCGCTTCATGGGCCTGTACACCTCGTCGGTGTATGGCGAGAGCGTGCGGGTTATTCCGTACATCCGCCGCAAGGTCGAAGAAATCGAACGCCGCTCCGGCTTCCAGGCCAAGGCTCACCTGGGCAAGGAACTGGCGCAGGTGGTCGAAGTGCTGCCTCGCGACGATCTGTTCCAGACCCCGGTGGACGAGCTGTTCAGCACCGTGATGTCGATCGTGCAGATCCAGGAACGCAACAAGATCCGCGTGTTCCTGCGCAAAGACCCATACGGCCGTTTCTGCTACTGCCTGGCCTACGTGCCGCGTGACATCTACTCCACCGAAGTGCGCCAGAAGATCCAGCAAGTGCTGATGGATCGCCTGAAAGCCTCGGATTGCGAGTTCTGGACCTTCTTCTCCGAGTCCGTGCTGGCTCGCGTGCAACTGATTCTGCGCGTCGATCCGAAGAATCGCCTGGACATCGACCCGCAGCAGCTGGAAAACGAAGTAATCCAGGCCTGCCGCAGCTGGCAGGACGACTACTCGGCCCTGACCGTCGAAACCTTCGGCGAAGCCCACGGCACCAACGTGCTGGCTGACTTCCCGAAAGGCTTCCCGGCTGGTTACCGCGAGCGTTTCGCGGCGCATTCGGCCGTGGTCGACATGCAGCACCTGCTGAGCCTGACCGAAAAAAATCCGCTGGTGATGAGCTTCTATCAGCCGCTGGGCCAGGTCTCCGGTCAACGCGAACTGCATTGCAAGCTGTATCACGCCGATACCCCGCTGGCCTTGTCCGACGTGTTGCCGATCCTGGAAAACCTCGGCCTGCGCGTGCTGGGTGAGTTCCCGTATCGCCTGCGTCACAACAACGGTCGCGAGTTCTGGATTCACGACTTTGCGTTCACCGCCGCCGAAGGCCTGGAACTCGACATCCAGCAACTCAACGACACGCTGCAGGACGCTTTCGTCCACATCGTGCGTGGCGATGCCGAGAACGATGCGTTCAACCGTCTGGTGCTGACCGCCGGCCTGCCTTGGCGCGACGTGGCGCTGCTGCGTGCCTACGCGCGCTACATGAAGCAGATTCGTCTGGGCTTCGACCTGGGCTACATCGCCACCACCCTGACCAACCACACCGACATCGCACGCGAGTTGACCCGGTTGTTCAAGACCCGTTTCTACCTGGCGCGCAAGCTGTCCAGCGATGATCTGGAAGACAAGCAGCAACGCTTGGAACAAGCCATCGTTACCGCACTGGACGACGTCCAGGTGCTGAACGAAGACCGCATCCTGCGTCGCTATCTGGACCTGATCAAGGCCACCCTGCGCACCAACTTCTACCAGACCGATGCGCACGGCCATAACAAGTCCTACTTCAGCTTCAAGTTCAATCCGCACCAGATCCCTGAGCTGCCGAAGCCTGTACCGAAGTTCGAAATCTTCGTTTACTCGCCTCGCGTCGAAGGCGTGCACCTGCGCTTTGGCAACGTTGCTCGTGGCGGTCTGCGCTGGTCCGACCGTGAAGAAGACTACCGCACCGAAGTGCTGGGCCTGGTAAAAGCCCAGCAAGTGAAGAACTCGGTGATCGTGCCGGTGGGCGCGAAGGGCGGCTTCCTGCCGCGTCGCTTGCCATTGGGCGGCGGTCGCGACGAGATCGCGGCAGAAGGCATCGCCTGCTACCGCATCTTCATCTCGGGCCTGTTGGACATCACCGACAACCTGAAAGACGGCGCGCTGGTGCCGCCGGCCAACGTCGTGCGTCATGACGACGATGACCCGTACCTCGTCGTTGCCGCGGACAAGGGCACTGCGACCTTCTCCGACATCGCCAACGGCATCGCCATCGACTACGGTTTCTGGCTGGGTGACGCGTTCGCTTCCGGTGGTTCCGCCGGTTACGACCACAAGAAAATGGGCATCACCGCCAAAGGCGCGTGGGTTGGCGTACAACGTCACTTCCGCGAGCGCGGCATCAATGTCCAGGAAGACAGCATCACGGTAGTCGGCGTCGGCGACATGGCCGGTGACGTGTTCGGTAACGGTTTGTTGATGTCCGACAAGCTGCAACTGGTAGCAGCCTTCAACCACCTGCACATCTTCATCGATCCGAATCCACAACCGGCCAACAGCTTCGTCGAGCGTCAGCGTTTGTTCGACCTGCCACGTTCGGCCTGGACGGATTACGACACCAGCATCATGTCCGAAGGCGGCGGGATCTTCTCCCGCAGCGCGAAAAGCATCGCGATTTCCCCGCAGATGAAAGAGCGCTTCGACATCCAGGCTGACAAGCTGACCCCGACCGAACTGCTGAATGCCTTGCTCAAGGCACCGGTAGACCTGTTGTGGAACGGCGGTATCGGCACGTACGTCAAGGCCAGCACCGAAAGCCACGCCGATGTCGGCGACAAGGCCAACGATGCGCTGCGCGTGAACGGCAACGAACTGCGCTGCAAAGTCGTGGGCGAGGGCGGTAACCTCGGGATGACCCAACTGGGTCGTGTCGAATTCGGTTTCAATGGCGGCGGTTCCAACACCGACTTCATCGACAACGCCGGTGGCGTGGACTGCTCCGACCACGAAGTGAACATCAAGATCCTGCTGAACGAAGTGGTTCAGGCCGGTGACATGACCGACAAGCAACGCAACCAGTTGCTGGCGAGCATGACCGACGAAGTCGGCAACCTGGTTTTGGGCAACAACTACAAGCAGACTCAGGCCCTGTCCCTGGCGGCCCGCCGTGCTTTCGTGCGGATTGCCGAATACAAGCGCCTGATGAACGATCTGGAAGGCCGCGGCAAGCTGGATCGCGCCATCGAGTTCCTGCCGAACGAAGAAGTGCTGGCTGAACGTGTCGCGGCGGGCCATGGCCTGACCCGTGCCGAGCTGTCGGTGCTGATCTCGTACAGCAAGATCGACCTCAAGGAAGCGCTGCTCAATTCCCTGGTGCCGGACGACGATTACCTGACCCGCGACATGGAAACCGCTTTCCCGCCATCGCTGGTGAGCAAGTTCTCCGAAGCCATGCGCCGTCACCGTCTGAAGCGCGAAATCGTCAGCACCCAGATCGCCAACGATCTGGTGAACCACATGGGCATCACCTTCGTTCAGCGACTCAAAGAGTCGACCGGCATGAGCCCGGCGAACGTGGCTGGCGCCTACGTGATCGTGCGTGACATTTTCCATCTCCCGCACTGGTTCCGTCAGATCGAAGCCCTGGATTACCAGGTTTCCGCCGACGTGCAACTGGAGCTGATGGACGAGCTGATGCGTCTGGGCCGCCGCGCTACCCGCTGGTTCCTGCGCAGCCGTCGTAACGAGCAGAACGCTGCCCGTGACGTCGCGCATTTCGGTCCACACCTGGCAGCGCTGGGCCTCAAGCTCGACGAACTGCTGGAAGGCCCGACTCGCGAAGGCTGGCAGACCCGCTACCAGGCTTACGTCGCTGCTGGCGTGCCTGAGTTGCTGGCGCGCATGGTCGCAGGCACGACTCACCTGTACACCTTGCTGCCGATCATCGAAGCCGCCGATGTAACCGGTCAAAACCCGGCAGACGTGGCCAAGGCGTACTTCGCCGTGGGCAGCGCGCTGGACATCACCTGGTACCTGCAACAGATCAGCGCTCTGCCGGTTGAAAACAACTGGCAGGCCCTGGCCCGTGAAGCGTTCCGCGATGATGTGGACTGGCAGCAACGTGCGATCACCATCTCCGTCCTGCAACAGGGCGACGGCACCCAGGACGTGGAAACCCGCCTGGCGCTGTGGATGGAAGAGCACGAAGGCATGATCGAACGCTGGCGCGCCATGCTGGTGGAAATCCGTGCCGCCAGCGGCACGGACTACGCCATGTACGCAGTAGCCAACCGTGAACTGCTGGACCTGGCGTTGAGTGGTCAGGCAGTCGTGCCTGCTGCTCCTGCGCTGGAGCTGGAACCGGCGGCCTGATTTTAGGCGCTGAATGAAAAAACCCCTGTATCGAGAGATGCGGGGTTTTTTTTATGCCTGTGGGTTTTGCGGTGGCTGATCCGGCCTCTTCGCGAGCAAGCCCGCTCCCACATTTGGAATGCATTCCAACTGTGGGAGCGAGCTTGCTCGCGAAAGGGCCATCCGCCTCACTACAACTTCTTATCCGTTTTATTATCGATCATCGACACATTACTTGCCGGTCTGGTCAATAAATTACTGAGCGACTGGTCAAACTTTTGCAGTGCCCGAACTTGCACATCCTGTTGCTGATTAATATCCGCGACAATCTCTTCACTGCGTTTAAAGTCGGCCCAAACAGGACTCAGGGCCTTGGCATCATGCCCTTGCGCAGTGCCGATGTAGTTGAACTTGGAATCATAGAAGTCCGCACTGATATCGGTCTTGATATCCGAACTGCGCGAGGTCATTAACTGGCTGTGGGTGTCGACGATGGCCACCACATCCGGCCGGGCGGCGCGCAGGCTTTGCAGGTCTGGGTAGACCGTCACCGAACCGAACTGACGTTGTAGCGACGCCTTGACCCCGTCCACGGCAAAGTCCGGGTTGGACGTTGCCACGTAGGCATCGTGGATCGGTTGTACCAGCAGGCTCTGGCCGAAACCGGTGCCGGCGTTGGCCTGGTAGTGGCGCAGGTATTCGCGGTTAGCCTGGGTGGTCGGGCTGTAGACGATGCCCAGAGAGACATTGCCTCCATTGGCAACGCGGGTGGCGCCGGATCGGCCGACCGGTGCGCTGAACATCGTGTCCAGGGACGACACGGCTTTGGGGGCGGTGGGGACCGAGCAACCGGCTAACAGCGCGGCAATCGTCAACGTACTGACAAGCGCAAGTTTCATGGTGTTTCTCCAGTGAAACAACTTGAGTCGAAAAGTTGATAGTTGCCGGTAGTGTCCGGCAGTGGCTCCAGACTAAACCTCTATGGGTCGGATGAAATCGTCCATAAATACACTTATAGACTGATCCATAGTTTTGTTTGATGTAAAAGTTTTCATCTAAGTGCGCCGGGTAATAAAAAGGCCCAAATCATCGATTCGAGCCTTTTTATTTATGGCTGATGCACTAGCGATCAGTTTTTCAAGGGGATCAATACTTTCTCGTCCGGCGACAACACCATGAACACCAGCAACTTGGCGGGTTTGGTGGCGCTGGCGTTTTTCGACACCAGATGCTCGGACCCGGCCGGCTCGTACCAGAATTCCCCGGTCTTGTAGGTGATCGCCTTCTGGCCCTTGACCTGGGAAGTGACCTGGCCTTGCAGCACGTAAGCCATGGCCGTGCCGTCATGTTTGTGGGCGATGGAGGATTGGCCGGGTTTGTAGTCGACCTCGATCATCATGGCTTTTTTGCCGGGCACGTTTTGCAGCAGTTCATCTTGCAGCACCGTGACCTTTTCCGACGGGTCGTGGGCGAAGGCCGAGGCAGAAACGGTCAGGGCCAGGGCGGCCAGTAAACGCAAAGCTTTCATGGTTGATCACCTGGGGGTTGTTAGTCGTCAGGGACCACAGTAAGCCTCGGGTTGGAGCAATAAAACGGCCAATATTCGGGAAGGTGAGGGGACCAATCTCTTCGCGCCGATCGTTCCCATGCTCTGCGTGGGAATGCCTCAATGGACGCTCTGCGTCCGCTTGTGGGACGCGGAGCGTCCCGGGCTGCATTCCCACGCGGAGCGTGGGAACGATCAATACTGACGCCTTCGCGAGCAAGCCCGCTCCCACAGGTGACCGAGTTCCTACTGAGGAATGCGATCAAATGTGGGAGGGGGCTTGCTCGCGAAGGCGTCGGAACGATTTACACGATAGGAAAGCTATTGAAGTCCACGGCATTAGCCAATCGGCTATCAATCAAGCCAATAAAACCCTGCACTTCCGGGCGGTTGAAATGCGATTGCATGGCCGCTTCCGATTGCCAGCGGGCGCTGACGTTCCAGCGGTTGCTGTCCTCGGGGCAACGGTCGACCATGTAGGAATCGCAGCCCGGAAGTTCGCGCAGGGTGTCGACAATCTTTTGCAGTTGCTTGCCCAGTTCTTCCGAGCGGCCGGCGGCGGCCTGCACCCTGACGGTATTGATCACTTCGTTGGACATTACTCACACTCCTGAATCAGGCCGGACGAATCCTGCTCATTGAGGGATAACGCCCCTGCACAATAGTCCTGCATTGTGGGACCGCCAATAGCCAATCGCCGGATAAACCCACAGGCCAATCGTCAGGCCACCTGCTGCAAAATGTCCCGCACGCGGTCCAGCGCGGTGTCGATGTCCAGGGTTTCAATCGCGCCAAAACCCAGGAAAAGCCCGGCCCGTGGAGCTTGCTGATAGAAAAAGCTGTCGATGGCATACAGCCCGACTTCGACCTTTTTCGCCAGTTCGATCACCAACGGGATGTCGATCGGCACCTTGCACAGCACCACCATGTGAAACCCGGCGGTGGTCGGCACGGCTTCCAGCCACGGTGAAAGGTCACCGGCCATGCGCGCCAGGATCCGCTCACGACGCCCGGCGTAAATGGTGTGGCAGCGGCGAATGTGCTTGAGCAGGCAGCCTTCGGCGATGAACTTGGCCAGCGCCCATTGCGGCATTGTGGAGGTGTGCAGGTCAGTGAGCTGCTTGGCGCGGATCACCGCTTCGAGGATCGCCGGCGGCAGGATGGTGTAGCCCAGCCGCAGCTCCGGCAGCAGGGTTTTCGAGAAAGTGCCGACGTAGGCGACGATGCCGCGCTCGTCCATGCTTTGCAGCGAATCGGTAGGCCGGCCTTCGTAGCGGAATTCGCTGTCGTAATCGTCCTCGATAATGATCGCGCCCAGCTCGTGGGCCCGCGCCAGCAGGGCTTCACGGCGTGCTTGACTCATCGGCATGCCCAGCGGGAATTGGTGCGATGGCGTGACATAAATCAGCCGCGTGCCATCGGGAATCAACTCGACCTGAATGCCTTCGGCGTCTACCGGAACCCCGACCACCGTGGCCCCGTGGCTGCCGAACAACAGGCGTGCCGGCGGATAACCAGGATCTTCCATCGCCACCAGGCTGCCGGGCCGCAGCAGCACCCGGCCAATCAGGTCCAGGGCTTGTTGGGCGCCATTGCACACCACCACGTCCTCGTCCTGGCAATTGACCCCACGGGAAAACGCGATGTGCCGGGCAATCGCATTGCGCAGCGCCGGCAAGCCTTCGGGCAAGCTATAGAACCCCTTTGAGGCGGCAATCTGCCGCAACGCGTGGGAGGTGCAACGCCGCCAATCGTCCTGAGGAAATTGCCCTTTGCTGGTGGCACCGCCGATAAAGTCGTAGCGCAGCGACCCCTCAAGCGTCGGGTGGCGCAGGAACACCGGCAGGTTGCGCCACGACTCAATGACCTCGCCGCTGGCCAGCTCCGAATGGCTCTGTTTGCGCTGGATTTTCGCTGGCCGCGCATTGACGTAGGTGCCTTTGCCGGTGACCCCGGTGAGGAAGTTTTCGTAGGTCAGTTGCGAGTAGGTGTCGGAAATGGTCTTGCGGGAAATGCCCAACTGTTCCGCCAGCAAACGGCTGGGCGGCAGTTGCGTGCCGGCTGCCAGGCGACCGGTTTCGATGGCACTGCGCAGTTGCTGATACAACTGGCCTGCCAGGTCCTTGCGGCCGTTGATGACAACATGAAGTTCCATACCGGCGGGGCTCCTGGGGCAGTGAGGCGACTGTGGGTCGCGCCAGATTACCCCTATTGCGCTGCTGCATAGAAGTTGCGTGGGTAAAAAGCGCCATATTGGTCTGCTTCCGGATGGTCCACGGGTTTTTCGTGGAATTGGATCTGTAACGCGGCTGCATCAGCGCCTACCTTGGAAATACATATTTCGCGCTTCGAGGTCCCGCCATGAATCCCCGCCTGGACTACTACAGCGCCTCGCCCAAAGCGATGAAAGCCATGATCGCCATGGAAGCGCTGACCAGCAACCTGAGCATCGAAGCGGCGTTGCTGCACCTGATCAAAATCCGCGCCTCGCAACTCAACGGCTGCGCGTTCTGCACCGACATGCACTCGGTGGATGCCCGGCGCCTCGGCGAAACCGACCGACGCCTGTATTCCATCGTGGTCTGGCGCGACAGTGGCTTCTTCAACCCTCGGGAACGGGCCGCGCTGGCCTGGACCGAAGCGGTGACATTGCTCTCCGAAAGCCATGTGCCGGATGACGTCTACGCGCTGGCGCGGGAGCAGTTCAGTGAAGGTGAGTTGGTGGATTTGACCATTGCCGTCACCACTATCAACAGTTGGAATCGCCTGGCCGTGAGCTTCCGCCAAACCTCCAGCGATTGAAACCTTGAGCCTGGTGAAAACCCTGTGGAGCGGGCTTGCTCGCGAAGGCGGTGGATCAGCCACCATCATCATTGACTGGCGTGCCTCTTTCGCGAGCAAGCCCGCTCCCAAAGAGGCCGAGATCACTGCGGGACACAAATGTATGTTCACCGCAGATCCCTTGTGGGAGCGAGCTTGCTCGCGAATACGGACTGTCAGTCACATCAATACTGAATGACCCACCGCGTTCGCGAGCAGGCTCGCTCCCACATGAATATTGTGTAGATCCACAGTTATCCAGTTAAAACCCGCCATCAAAACGCATACGGAATGCTGACCTTCGCCCAGAGCATTTCGCCTTCCGGGCGGTTTTCCACATCAAACTCCTTGGCCCAGCGGATTTCGGCGCTGGCGTATTTGAGGAAGGTCCAGTGCAGCGCCGGGCCGATGGCGAACACTTGGCCGCGCACGCCGTCGTTGACGTCTTCGCCGGCGAATTGCACGGTGCGGCCGAACTGTTTGTCGTCGGTGGTTTGCTTGAGGTAGTAGCCGTTGAGGCCGAGCATCAGGTCGTCGGTGATCTTGTAGCTGGCGGAATAATCGAAGTGGAAAATCTGCCCCGACTTGTAGTCGGTGTCCTTGTTTTTCTCGTTGAAGCTGTACGTGGTTTTCATCGACACCTCGGTGCGCTCTGTCGGCAGCCAGGTGAAGGAGAACAGCGGCTTGTAGGTGTAGAAATTGTTGCTGGTGTTGGCCAGGCGATCGGTGCTGTATTCGCCGGTGGGCACGGTGATTTCCACGGCGGCGCCGAGGGTCAGGTTCTTGCCCATGTCCCACAGGATGATCGGCGCGATGGTGGTGTCGCCCATGCCTTCGCGGGTGTCCTGCAAGCCGAACACCGAGACTTCCTGCTTGAGCCAGGGTTGCGCGATGTAGCCGGCCAGCCGCCCGCCGAAAATGCGCAAGGGACTCAGGTAATCCAGGCGCGGGATCACGGCGGTGGATTCGATTTCGACATTCGGCACCTTGCCGCCGAGGGAGCTGATGTTGAATTTGGTGGCTTTGTAATGGTTGTAGTAAATGTTGAACGCCACCATGTTGTCCGGAAGGCTGTCGACCTCCAGCGGCAGCATGAAGAAACCATCGGTGCCGGTGCCGATATTGTCCACGCCGGTTTCGGTGGCCAGGGCCGGTAAATGAATGGCGCAAACGCCGGCCAGGCTGACGGCCAGTCGCAAGCAAAATTGTGTGCGGGTCGGGTTCATATGTGTGCTCATTATTATTGTTAGGGGCCAACCGCCGGCCGTTGCATAGAAATAAGCGGTTCGGGCCTGGCCGGGCAGGGTATTGGCGGCCACATAGGGGGACTTCTGCGGACAGCCGCCAAACCCTGTGCTAACTTCTTTTGACATAACCGGTAACAAAAATAAGAATTCAGCTTGATCCGGGATGTCCTGCCCCATGCAAATGAAAGTCGTCGATCCAACCTACGAACTGGCGCTCGTCTCGCCATTCCTCCTGCAAACGCTGGCCGAAGTCGCCGAACTCAACGGGGTCAACCCCGAAAGTCTTTGCCGCGGCCTGGGCTTTACCCTGGAAGATCTGCAGGACCCGGCGCAGCGGATTTCCTATCGACAAGCCGTGGCAATGATTCAGCGCGCGCTCAAGGTCTTGCCCAATCGCGGGCTCGGTTTGTGGGTCGGCGCGCAGAACGTGCTCGGTACCCTCGGTTTGCTCGGGCATGTGCTGTCGCTGTGCAAGACCCTGCGCGATGCCTTTGAGCTGGGCATCCGCCATCAGCACACCTCGGGTGGCATCGTGGTGTCGAGCGTGGAGGAGGCGGGGGATCGGGTGTTTGTCGATATCGAATGTCGCCTGCCGTTTGCCGACGTGCAGCTGTTCGGGGTAGAGGAGTTTTTCGCCAGCCTGTTGGTGTATGGCCGGGCGCTGGTCGGGGCGGATTTCAAGCCGATGGCGGTGGAATTCGTCCACGCCGCGCCGGATTACGTCGCCGAATACGCGCGTTTGCTGGGGCCGGATGTGCGTTTTGGTTGCCTGCAAAACCGCATGGTCATCGCTGCGCATTGGCTGGACGTGCGCCTTCCGAATCACCATTCGCTGGCCTTGCGTCAGGCGGTGAAGTTGCTGGAGCTGGAAGCGGCGCAGGTGCACCAGAAAATTGACCTGATTCAAGCGGTGGAGCGGGCGATTGCACGGGATTTGACCCGTGGCAGTCATATCGAAAAGATTGCCGGCGATTTGAACATGAGCAGCCGTACCTTACGCCGGCGCCTGACCGAACATTCCCTGACCTTCGAAACCTTGCTGGAGCAAGTGCGCCAGGCGCGGACGTTGAGCCTGCTGGCCAATCCCGAGATGTCGATCGAGCGCATCACCGAAGAAGTCGGCTACAGCGATGTGCGCAGCTTTCGCCGGGCGTTCAAGCGCTGGACGGGGATGAGCCCGACGGCGTTTCGGGTCAGCTCCTAGCGTGAGCGCCAGCCCTCCTTGTGGGAGCGGGCTTGCTCGCGAAGGCGGTGTGTCATCCAACATTGATTTCGACTGATACACCGCCTTCGCGAGCAAGCCCGCTCCCACAGGGGGGGTGTTCTGCCTTTCGTTACCGCTCACGGCCCCTCAACGGTTAAACTCCGCGCTTCTTTCCTAAGGAGTTCATATGAGTTACTACCAGCCGGGCATTCTCGCCACCCCTGTTCCGCCTCAAGCCCGTCATATGTTCTTCGCCCTCGAATCCGCCGCTGCACTGCCGGCCGCGCTCGACAAGTTGATGCAACTGGTGGACGGCGCATCGGCGGTGGTCGGTTTCGGTGAATCCCTGGTGAAGGCCCTGCATGGTCAAGTCGAAGGCCTGCGCGCATTCCCGGCCATGGCCGGCGTCGGCGTCGATAACCCGTCGACCCAACACGCGCTGTGGTGCTGGTTGCATGGCGTCGATCGCGGTGAACTACTCAACCGCAGCACCGCCATCGAAGCCGCGCTGGCCCCGGCGTTTCGCCTGGTGCAGATGAACGAAACCTTCCGCCACCTCACCGGCCACGACCTGACCGGCTACGAAGACGGCACCGAAAACCCCCACGACGAAGCCGCTGTGGCCGCTGCGCTGGTGAGTAACGGCGCTGACGGCACGGTCGGTGGCAGCTTCGCCGCGATCCAGCAATGGCAGCATGATTTGAAAGGCTTCAACGCGATGCCGTCCCATGAAAAGGACAACATCATGGGCCGTCGCTTGAGCGACAACGAAGAGCTCGACGACGCGCCGATCTCCGCCCACGTCAAGCGCACCGCCCAGGAAAGCTTCGCCCCCGAAGCCTTCGTGGTACGCCGCTCGATGCCGTGGATCGAAGGACACCGCGCCGGTCTGATGTTCCTCGCGTTCGGGTTTTCCCTCGATGCGTTCGAAGCGCAATTGCGGCGCATGAGCGGCCTGGAAGACGGCATCACCGATGGTTTGTATCGCATGAGCCGGCCGATTACCGGCGGCTACTACTGGTGCCCGCCACTCAAGGACGGTCATCTGGACCTGCGCGCATTGCGCATTGGTTAAACCTCAAGGAGTGAATATGAACGTGGTGCGTTGGGGCATGATTGGTTGCGGCAGCGTCGCTGAACGCAAGAGCGGGCCGGCCTTCTACAAGGCGCCGGGCTCGGCGCTGGTGGCGGTGATGGGACGACGGCTGGAAGCGGTGACCGACTACGCCGCGCGCCACGGCATCGCCCGGGTCTACACCGATGCCGAGTCGTTGATCAACGATCCCGAGGTGGACGCGGTGTACATCGCCACGCCACCCGACAGTCATCATGCTTACGCCTTGTTGGTGGCCGCCGCCGGCAAACATTGTTGCGTCGAAAAACCGATGTCGCTGAATGCCGGGCAAAGCCGAGAGATGCAAAAAGTCTTCGCCGATGCCGGGCTGCACCTGTTCGTTTCCTACTACCGACGTTCGCTGCCGCGCTTCCAACAAGTGCGGCAATGGCTGGCGCAAGGGCGGATCGGCGACGTCCGGCACCTGACCTGGACCCTGACCAAGGCGCCTTCACCGGCGGACCTGGGCGGCACCGATAACTGGCGTACTGACCCGGCGATTGCGGGCGGTGGTTACTTTGCCGACCTGGCCAGCCATGGTTTTGATCTGTTCCAGTACCTGCTTGGCGACATCAATGAAGTCGCCGGTTTCACCGCACGACAGGCCGGGTTGTATGCCGCCGAAGATGCCGTCACCGCCAGTTGGCGCTTTGCATCCGGCGCCACGGGCATGGGCTGCTGGAACTTCGTGGCGGACCGGCGCGAGGATCGGGTCGAGGTGATTGGCAGCAAAGGGCGGATCAGTTTTTCGGTGTTCGATGAGCATCCGGTGGTGCTGGAAGCCGAAGAAACCCTCAGCCTGCATATCGATCATCACGAGCACATCCAGTGGCACCATGTGCTGAGGATGAACGCGCATATCCGTGGTGAAGCGCAGCATCCGGCGCTGGCCGGGGAAGCGGTGAAGACCGATTGGGTGATGGACCAGGTTCTCAAGCGCACCTGAACCTGTGGGAGCGGCGGTGCGACGATTCGACTTGCTCGCGAAGGCGTTGTGTCAGTCGAAATCAATGTTGATTGATACACCGCCTTCGCGAGCAAGCCCGCTTCCACACTGGATCGCTGCCAGACACAAATACTGCGCCCAACCCAGATCCCCTGTGGGAGCGACGAATCTAACCTTATGCTTAAACAATATTTCTCAACCCCCGCATCACCTCTCTAAGATCACGTCATAACTCGTTATAACAAGTGATCTCAGATGACCGATAACGTTCTATCCCTCAGCAGCGTTCCCCTGCACACCCAGCTCCGCGACGTGTTGCGTGCGCGAATCCTCGACGGTGAATACCCGCAAGACAGCCAGATGCCTTCCGAAAGCGAACTCGGCGCGCTGTTCAAAGTCAGCCGCATCACCGTGCGTCAGGCGTTGGGTGACCTGCAAAAAGAAGGGCTGATCTTCAAAATTCACGGCAAGGGCACCTTCGTCGCCAAGCCGAAAACCTTCCAGAACGTCAGCACCCTGCAAGGCCTGGCCGAGTCCATGACCGGTCGCGGCTATGAGGTGATCAACCGCCTGCGCAGCTTCAAATTCATCGCCGCCGACAAATTGGTCGCCGAGCGCTTGCAAGTTGCCGAAGGCGAAACCGTTGCACAGATTAAACGCGTCCGCCTGATCAACCGCGAACCAATCTCCCTGGAAATCACCTACCTGCCCAAAGCCATTGGCGAGCGGTTGGAGAAGGCTGACCTGGTCACTCGCGACATCTTCCTGATCCTGGAAAACGACTGTGGCCTGGCCCTCGGCCACGCCGACCTGGCCATCGACGCAGTGCTGGCCGACAGCGACCTGACCCAGGCGCTGAACGTCGAAGCCGGCTCGCCGATCATGCGCATCGAGCGCCTGACCCACGATGCCACCGGCGTTCCCGTGGACTTCGAACACCTTTACTACCGTGGCGATGCCTTCCAGTACCGCTTGCGGATCGACCGGCAAAAAGGGGCGCAGGTATGAGTCGCAACACCCTCGAACAGGAATACGACATCGTCGTGATCGGCGGCGGCACCGCTGGCCCGATGGCGGCGATCAAGGCCAAGGAACGCAACCGCGATTTGCGTGTGTTGCTGATCGACAAGGCCAACGTCAAGCGCAGCGGCGCTATCAGCATGGGCATGGATGGCCTGAACAACGCGATCATTCCCGGCCACTCGACGCCAGAGCAGTACACCAAGGAAATCACCATCGCCAATGACGGCATCGTCAACCAGGCAGCTGTGTACGCCTACGCCACCCACAGTTTCGAAACCATCGAGCAACTCGACCGCTGGGGCGTGAAGTTCGAGAAGGATGAAACCGGCGACTACGCGGTGAAAAAGGTCCACCACATGGGCGCCTACGTGCTGCCGATGCCGGAAGGGCACGACATCAAGAAAGTCCTGTATCGCCAGTTGAAGCGTGCGCAGGTCAGCATCACCAATCGCGTGGTGTGCACGCGTTTGCTGACGGACGAAGAGGGCGCGGTCAACGGCCTGATGGGCTTCGACTGCCGCACCGCCGATTTCCATGTGATCAAGGCCAAGGCGGTGATTCTCGCCTGTGGCGCCGCCGGGCGTCTGGGGCTGCCGTCCTCGGGTTACCTGATGGGCACCTACGAAAACCCGACCAATGCGGGCGACGGTTATGCGATGGCGTATCACGCCGGGGCGGAACTGGCGAACCTCGAATGCTTCCAGATCAACCCGCTGATCAAGGATTACAACGGCCCGGCGTGCGCCTACGTCACCGGTCCGCTGGGCGGCTACACCGCCAACAACAAGGGCGAGCGCTTTATCGAGTGCGACTACTGGAGCGGCCAGATGATGTGGGAGTTCCACCAGGAACTCGAAAGCGGCAACGGGCCGGTGTTCCTCAAGCTCGATCACCTGGCCGAGGAAACCATCCAGAACATCGAAGAGATCCTGCACAGCAACGAACGCCCGAGTCGCGGCCAGTTCCACGCCAATCGCGGCACGGACTACCGCACGCAAATGGTCGAGATGCACATCTCGGAAATCGGTTTTTGCAGCGGGCATTCGGCGTCAGGGGTGTGGGTCAATGAACGGGCCGAGACATCCGTGAAGGGTTTGTATTCGGCGGGCGACATGGCCGCAGTGCCGCACAACTACATGCTCGGCGCGTTCACGTATGGCTGGTTTGCCGGCACCAACGCGGCGGATTTTGTCGCCGGGCGCGAGTTTTCGGCGGTGAATGCCCAGCAAGTCGAAACCGAGAAGGCTCGGGTCTACGCGCCACTGGATCGCGAACACGGTCTGCCGCCGGCGCAAGTCGAATACAAGCTGCGACGTTTTGTGAATGACTACCTGCAACCGCCGAAAGTGACCAAGAAGATGCAAATCGGCCTGCAACGTTTCAGCGATATTCAGCGCGATTTGGATCAGATCAAGGCCCACAACCCTCACGAACTGATGCGCGCCATGGAAGTCAGCATGATCCGCGACTGCGCCGAAATGGCCGCCCGGGCTTCGTTGTTCCGCGCTGAAAGTCGCTGGGGGCTTTACCACTATCGGGTCGATCACCCGCAACGCAACGACAGCGACTGGTTCTGCCACTGCCACCTGAAGAAGGGCGACGACGGCCAGATGACCAGTTTCAAGAAAGCCGTCGAGCCTTACATCATCCCGCTCGATGCCGAAGAAATGCAGGCCTACGACCGGCTCCGGGTCGGCGTGTTTGCAGCCTGAGTCTTAAAAAGAGAGAACCGTGAAATGGCCTATCAACCCCAGGAAATCTTCTTCCGCTCCAACGCGCCGGTCACGGTCGACGAGGACCTTTGCATCGCCCACAAAGGCTGCACCGTGTGCGTCGACGTCTGCCCGATGGATCTGCTGGCGATCAACCCGGCCACACAAAAGGCCTACATGGCGTTCGATGAATGCTGGTACTGCATGCCGTGTGAAAAGGACTGCCCGACTGGCGCGGTGAAAGTCGAAATCCCGTACCTGTTGCGCTGAAACACCGTCCCAATGTGGGAGCGGGCTTGCTCGCGAAGAGGCCGGCCCAGACAACAAAAAAGCCATCCGGCAACCACCGGACGCCTGATTTAAAACACCCCTCGTTTCCCACCACGCCCTGATCGTGGCGGAGACGAATATCCAATAAATGATTCGAGGGGATTCACCATGTTCTTGCGCGCAACACTGGCCGGTCTGGTACTGGCGTCATTCACCTTGTCGGCCTCGGCCGAAACCATCCGCATTGCCATCGGCACCCAGGACACCACCATCAACTGCGCCGCCGGCGGCCTGTTGATCCGTGAACTCGGTCTGCTGGACAAATACCTGCCCCACGACGGGCAATACAAAGACGCCAAATATGACGTGGAGTGGAAAAACTTCACCAGCGGCGCGCCCCTGACCAACGAGATGGTCGCCGGCAAACTCGACTTCGGCGCCATGGCCGATTTCCCCGGCGCGTTCAATGGCGTGGCGTTCGAAACCGCCGGCAAGCACAGCCTGTTTATCAGCGTGCTCTCGGGCAGCATCAAGGGCAGCGGCAACGGCATCGTGGTGCCGAGCGCGTCGGGCGTGCAGTCGTTGGCGGAGCTCAAGGGCAAGACCATTTCCGTGCCATTCGCTTCCACCGCCCACGGCATGTTGCTGCGCGCCGTGGCGGCTCAAGGTTGGGACCCGCTCAAGGATGTGAACATCATCGCCCAGCCGCCGGAAGTCGCCGGTTCGGCGTTGCAGGCAGGGAAGATCGACGCCCATGCCGACTTCGTACCGTTCGCCGAACTGTTCCCGAGCCGGGGTTTCGCTCGCAAGATCTATGACGGCGCCCAGGCCAACGCGCCGACCTTCCATGGCGCGCTGGTGGATCAGGCCTATGCGAAGAAGTACCCGGAAATCGTTGTGGCTTACCTGCGGGCGAGCATCGAGGCCAATCAACTGCTGGCGGCGGAACCGGAGAAATACAGCGAGCTGATCGCCAAAGTCACCGGCGTCGATGCCGAGGTGAATTACCTGTTCCACGGTCCGCTGGGCGTGCAAACCCGCGACCTGAGCTGGAAACCGGAATACCGCCAGGCTGTCGGCACCGCCATCGATACGCTGAAGTTGTTAAAAAAGGCTGATCGTGGCCTCGACCTCAATACCTTCATCGACGACCAATACATCCGCGCCGCGTTCAAGGCCTCAAACCTGGATTACACCGCGCAACTGACCAACTACGCGCAGACGCCGCTCAAGGCGGTGGATGCGGTCAGCGGCAAAGCCATTACCGATGTCAGCCATGTGGCGGAAATCTGGGTGCGCGGCGAACCGAAAGTCCGCCAGTACGCCTCGGCGGAAGCAGCGTTCACGGCGTTGGCCGGGTTGAAGGCGGAAGGCAAAAACATCCGCGCGGTGTATGCCCAGGCGAGCGACAGCGGGATCAAGTTGCTGGCGGATCAGGCGTGGTTTGCCAGTGATGCGAAAGGGCGGCTCAGCGCGTTTCTGCTCAAAGGCCAAGCCCAGCAGTTTGCTACGGCCCAGGGCGGCAAGGTGTTCGACTTTACCGATGCCACCACGCAGGCGGTAGCTGTTCGCTGAATCCCTGTGGGAGCGGGCTTGCTCGCGAAAGCGGTGTGTCAATCGACATCAATGTTGAATGTGCCGATGCCTTCGCGAGCAAGCCCGCTCCCACAGGGATCTGAGTCGTCTGCAAGTTTTGCAATTGATCGTTCCTACGCTCTGCGTGGGAATGCCGCCAGGGACGCTCCGCGTTCCGTTTTTGGAGAGGACACATGTTTTCACGCTGGATCCCAAGAGCCGCCTCACTGCTGCTCTGCCTCCTGTTCTGGCAACTCGCCGCGAGTGGTCACTGGAACCTCGGCCTGGTGACCTTCGCCAACGTCCCGACCCCGCTGGCGGTGATCCAGGCTGCCTTGGGCCTCGGCGACTCCGGCAAGCTCGCCCAGCACCTGAGCAGCAGCCTCAGCCGCGTCTTCGCCGGTTACCTCGCGGCGCTGGTCATCGGCATCGCGTTGGGCCTGGCCATCGGCCGTTCGAAATGGGCCGAAGACTTGTTGCTGCCGCCTCTGGAAGTCCTGCGACCCATCCCGGCGGTGGCATGGATTCCGTTGGCCATCCTGATGTTCCCGTCCTCGGAATTGTCGATGGTCTTCATCACTTTCACCGGCGCGCTGTTCCCGATCCTGCTCAACACCATCCACGGCGTCGAAGGCGTCGACCCACGCCTGATCGCCTCCGCCCGAAGCCTCGGCGCAGGACGCCGGGCGATTCTGCTGGAAGTGATCCTGCCCGGCGCCGCGCCGAGCATCATCACCGGCCTGGCCATCGGCATGGGCACGTCGTGGTTCTGTCTGGTCACCGCCGAAATGATCTCCGGCCAGTTCGGCATCGGCTATTACACCTGGGAGTCCTACACCATCCAGAACTACGCCGACATCGTCGTCGGCATGTTGCTGATCGGTGTCCTCGGGATGGGCAGCAGCCTGCTGATCAAACGCCTGGGCGGGCTGTTCACGCCGTGGCATCGTCCTAAAGGAAAAGCCTGATGAGCGTTTTTCAACACCCGGAAGGGCACATCGATATTCGCGGTTTGTCCATCAGCCTGGGGGAGGGCAGCGCCGCGTTTGAAGCCGTCCAAGGCCTGGATTGCCAGATCGAACCGGGGCAGTTCGTGTGCATTCTCGGGCCGTCCGGCTGCGGCAAATCCACCTTGCTCGGGGCCTTGGCCGGGCATCTGCAACCGCGCATCGGCACCCTGAACGTCGATGGCGCGCCGATCTCCGGCCCGTCGCCGCAACGGGGCATGGTGTTCCAGCATCACACGCTGTTCCCCTGGCGCACGGTGCGGGACAACGTGGCGTTCGGCCTGAAGATGCGCGGCATCGGCAAGTCTGAACGCCATAAAGCCGCCGATGAAATCCTTGCGTTGGTGGGGCTGGAAGGCTTCGCCGAGCGCTGGCCGGACCAGCTCTCCGGCGGCATGCAACAACGGGTGGAAATCGCCCGGGTGCTGATCAACCGTCCACGCCTGTTGCTGATGGACGAACCGTTCGGCGCCCTCGACGCCCTGACCCGATTGAACATGCAGGAACTGCTGCTGGACATCTGGACGCGGATTCGCACCACCGTGGTGTTCGTCACTCACGACATCGACGAAGCGCTGTTCCTCGCTGATCGCTTGTTGGTGATGAGCTCGCGCCCCGGTCGGATCATCGAAGACCTGCGCCTGGACTTCCCCCGGCCGCGTACCACCGAGTTGGTCACCAGCCACGAATTTTCACGCTTGAAGCGTCACTGCCTCGAGTTGCTGCGTCACGAGGACGGTCGGCAACTGCCGCGCCTGAACCCCCTCGGACTTCCCCCAGAAAACAAACTACCGCGATTTGCCCTATGACCTCTCTATTCGAAACAACCGATAACGACGACATCCTGGCCCTGCAACCGCGCCTGACCGACGAAGACCCCGGCGTACGCCGCATTGCCCTGATCGAACTGGCTGACCTCGAAGAACCGGAAGGTCTGCTGTGGCTGGTCGATCGCCTGGCTGAAGACCCGACCGAAGAAGTTCGTGCCGAAGCCGCGCGACTGCTGGAAGCCTGGGAGGATGAGCCGGTGGTCGAGGCGTTGTGCCAGGCGCTGACCGATCCATCGCCTGCCGTGCAGGCTGCGGCCGCG
Organism: Pseudomonas sp. NPDC096950; assembly: GCF_044762525.1. Taxonomy (NCBI): domain Bacteria; kingdom Pseudomonadati; phylum Pseudomonadota; class Gammaproteobacteria; order Pseudomonadales; family Pseudomonadaceae; genus Pseudomonas; species Pseudomonas sp. NPDC096950. Next base: position 807,884 of record NZ_JBIWEL010000001.1, read on the forward strand.
CAAAGTTTGAGCCTGTTGAAAAGCGAGGCGGCGGGCCGGGTGATTCTGCCGTGGACCGGGCATGCCGATATCAGTGTGCGGGTAGCGGCGTTCAGGGCTTTGCGCGAGCTGCGTTTCCCCGATGCCGCATCTGCTGCGTTGGTCGCGCTGAAGGATGAAGACGCCAGCGTGCGCCGCGAAGCCGTCGGCGTACTCGGCTGGCTCAAGCAGCTCGATGCGTTACCTGCTTTAGCGCGATTGGCCAGCGACGACCCGGACACCGAAGTGCGCCGCGCCGCCACCGGTGCCCTCGGTTTGGCGTCCGATATTCAAGTGCTGCCGGCGCTGCGCCAGGCCTTGCAGGACCACGCCTGGCAAGTACGCGAAGAAGCCGCCACCACCCTGGGCAAGGTCGGTCACACCGATGCCGGCCCGGCGCTGATCGAAGCCCTGGGCGACGATTACTGGCAAGTGCGCCTGCGCGCCACCCGCAGCCTCGGCCGCCTGCGCTATGCCCCGGCGCTTGAAGCGCTGATCGAAACCCTCGGCCACCGCATCAGCAACCTGCGCAAGGAAGCCGCCCTGGCCCTTGGCGAATTGAACGACCGAGGCGCGGTTGCAGCCCTGCAAGCCGCGCAAGACGACGGCGACCCGGAAGTGCGCAAAGCCGTGCGCATCGCCTTGAGTCAACTGCAATGAACCCCCTGGCGGTGGGAAATTCACAGAGCAAACAGCAACTGCGGCTGAACTGGCCGGACGGTCGCGAGCAACTGCTTGATCACGCCGAATTGCGCCGCCAATGCCCCTGCTCACAATGCCGGGCGTTTCGGCTGCAAGGGCTGACGGTGAAGGTGGATGCGCGGATTCGCGTGGTCGAACTCAATGCCCAGGGTTATGGCCTGCAACTGGTGTTCAGCGACGGCCACGAACGCGGCATCTACCCCTGGCCCTACCTCTCCGGATTATCCCCAACCCTGTAGGAGCGAGGCTTGCCCGCGAAAGCGGCATACCTGACACACCGCCTTCGCGGGCAAGCCTCGCTCCCACAGGGGATTTGCGTCGGGCACAGGATTTGTGGCCACCCGAGACCCAATGTGGGAGCGAGCCTGCTCGCGAAAGCGGTGGGTCAGCCAACGAAGATGTTGAATGTGACGGCCTCTTCGCGGGCAAGCCTCGCTCCTACAGGGTTATTTGCCGGCCGTCATCGGCGGTCGGCAGCCTCGGAAGATGTCCAGCCCCGGTTGATACAGCGAGGTCTGGACCTCAAACAAGCCGAGCATCGAGTGGAACAGGTTGTCATGGCTCAGGTCCGGCTGGGCGCTCTTGCCTTGCAGGCAACCACGGTCAATCCCCAGTTGGGCCAGGGTGTTGTTGCCGAACCACATGACCATCGGCACATGGGTTTGCGCTTCCGGGGCCAGGGCATAAGGCGCAGCGTGCAGATACAGGCCGTTTTCACCCAGGGATTCGCCATGGTCGGACACGTAGAGCATCGAGGTATCGAGGGTGTCCTGGTTGCGCTTGAGCAATTCAATCACTTTGGCGAGGAAGTGGTCGGTGTAGAGGATAGTGTTGTCGTACACGTTGACCAGTTCTTCGCGGCTGCAACTGCCCAGCTGATTGGTGTGACAAATCGGTTTGAAGCGCTCCAGTTCTTTCGGGTAGCGCTCGTAGTACTCCGGGCCATGGCTGCCGTCGGCGTGCAGGACGATGATCGCGTTGCCCTTGAGGCTGTCGATGTAGCCTTGCAGGTCCGCCAGCAGCGCTTCGTCGAGGCAGTTGTTGCCGTCGCAGAACGGCCCCGGCTGGTTCTTCGCGATGTCCCGGTGCGGCACCCGCAGGCAAGTGCCTTTGCAGTCACTGTTGTTGTCCAGCCACAGCACCTGCACGCCGGCCCGTTGCACGATATCCAGCAGGCCTTCGTAGGTTTTGCCTTTCTTGTCGCTGTAGTCCTCGCGGGGAAACATCGAGAACATGCACGGCACCGAGACCGCCGTGGAGGTGCCGCAGGAATGCACCTGAGTGAAGTTCAAGATATCCAGCTGGCTCAACTCGGGGTTGGTCTCGCGCTCATACCCATTGAGCGAGAAATGGTCGGCCCGGGCGGTTTCGCCGACCACGAACACCATCAGCGATTTCTTCTCGCGGCTGGCGGCCTTGGCGCTCATCACAGCATCTTCGCCGATGGCCTGCACCACGAAATGCTTTTTGATCCCCAACCGCTGCTTGGCGTATTTGCTGATCGCGTAGATGTAGTTGGTCGGGTTGATGAAGTGGGTGAGCTTGTCTTCCTCGCGAAAGATCGGCGCATAGGTCGAATAAAACGTGCCCACCGAGGCACCGATCACCAGCACACAGGCGACGATCACCAGGACTTTGTTCAACAGTCCGCGAAAGAACGGTCGATAGCTCACCGGCCAGCGCCAGACCAGCGCCGCCGGCAGCACGCCGAGCAGCAACACATAAGCCAGCAGCTTGCCGTTGAACAACGCGGTGGCTTCCGCCGGATTGGTTTCGAACACGTTCTGGATCATCACCGTATCGATGGTGATCCCGTATTCGTTCATGAAATACGCGGCGCAGGACGAGAGCAGGGCGACGAGGGTCAGCGCTGGTTTCAACGTCCAGCGAAACGAAACCAGGGTCAAAAGCAGGGTGATGGCGGCCCACAAAAACAGCCCGAAAGAGGCGAAAAACCCCAGCTTGTGCGCACCTTGCAGGGTGATCAGTGTCCCCAGCGCCTTCCAGGTCGCCAGGTTGTACAGCGCCACCAGTGCCAGGGAAAACAGCAGCACCAGTCGGGTCGGTGTGATGGACGGTAAACGCAGTCCTTTGCCCAAAGCCATTTCAAACATTCCTCTACTCAAATACGGGGTGACGCGCGTAACTGTAGAAGAACATTGGTAAAAATTCCGTAAACATCCTGTAACAGATAGATCTGATTCACCACAGATTAACTTGGGAGCGGGCTTGCTCGCGAAGGCGTTGTGTCATTCAACAAAGATATTGAATGTGCAGGCCTCTCCGCGGGCAAGCCCGCTTCCACAAGGAGATTTGTGGTGGTCAGAAGGATTTGCTGATGCTGGCCACTACCGTTGCCGTGCACACATCCTTGAAACCCCAATTGCTCTCGCATTGGCTTTGCGAAAGATCAGTGTCGATGTAGCTCAACCCCAGCATCACCCCGGCCAGTTCATGGCTCAGTTTCACTTCCCATTCGTGGTACGCGTCATCGGCGTGGCCGTTGGACGCGTACAGGTGCGGGTCCTTGAAGTCCATTTCGCCGTAGCGCAGTTTCAGGCCCAGCCCATAGGGCAATTCCGTTTCGTAACCGACGTAGGTGTAGAGCGAACTCTGCTTGCTCTCGATTCCCGGCGCATCCGCCGAGTAATAGGCCGCGAGTTTCACTCCGTACAGGCTGAGAATCCCGTAGGTCTCGCTCTGATTGAACTGACCTTCCTTGGGGTAGGCGTATTTCAGGTAGCCGAGGTCCAGGCTCACGGCATCGGTCGCCTGCCACAGCCAACCGGCGTAGTAGTCGATCTCCTGGCGGGTTTTCAGGCCACCGCCGAAATCAACGTTCGAACTCCAGGCCCCCGCGTACAAGCCGCTGCTGTGGGCCAAGGTGACGCCGGCCTGCACGGCAGGGTCGTTCTGGGTTTGCGAGATACCACGAGTGCGGTAATCGCTGGCCAGGGTCAGATCCACCAGCACGTTGAAGTCGTCATTCAACGCAATGGCCTGGCTGCTCAGGGGCAGCAGGCTCAAGGATCCCAGGGCGAACAGGGTGAAAGCTTTCATGGTCAGTGCCTTTGTTTTGATTGTTTTTGGGCAGATAGCGGGCAAGGCTGCGCCATACCCCGACGACAGGCGCAGGGGCGGGCAGCAAGAGGTTTTCTTAGAGGGTCGGTGCGTAGACTTCGCGGCCGGCGAACCAGGTTTGCAGCACTTGGGTGTCGTGCAAGGCTTTGTTATCGACCGTGAACACATCGCGATCCAGCACGATGAAATCGGCTTGTTTGCCAGCGGTCAGCGAACCGATCTGCTTCTCCAGCCCGATGGTGCGCGCGGCGTTGACGGTGTAGGCGTAGAACATGGTTTCCCGGTCCAGGCGTTCATCGCCATTCAGCACGCCCAGCGGGCCGACGCGGGTGATGGCCTGGGCCATGGCATTGAAGGGGTTTGGCGAAGACACCGGCCAGTCGCTGGCGCCGGCAATGGTCGCGCCTTGTTTGAGCAACGAGTGCGCCGGGTATTGATAACGGAAGGCGAGGGCGCTGACGTAGGGCTTGATCATGTCCAACGTGTAATCGTCGGCAGTCGCCCACAGCAACTGCATCGAGGCGATCACGTTCAGCGGTTTAAACCGCGCAAACTCCTTCGGATTGACCATTTGCAAGTGCGTGATGGAGTGGGTTACGCCGCTCTGGCGATCCTTGCGCGCCTGCTCGATGCCGTTCAGGGATTCGCGCACCGCGCGGTCGCCGATGGCGTGGATGTGCACTAGCCAGCCGCGCTTATCGATGGCGCTGACCAGTTCGCCGAAATGCTTCGGATCGATCAGCAATTCGCCCTGTTTGTGCGAGTTGCTGTACGGATCGATCATCGCCGCGCTCTGGGCCGGGTATTCGATCACGCCGTCGGCGAAGATCTTGATGCCGGGCAGCGTCAGGTTGGGAATACCCTGGAATTGCCGGCGCACTTTGTCCAGCACATCGAGATCGGCCGGCACGCTTTTCGGGTTGGCCACCAGCAGCGCGGCGACGTGGACGCTCATGCCGCCGGATTCGGACAGGGCTTTATAGGCCGGTAGCACGCCGACGGTTTTCTCCGTGGATGTTAGCGCGAACACCGGTTCTCCCGGCGCGGCGTTGGCGGCGGGGTCCATCCATGCTGTGATGCCGAGGCTGTTGTTGTAGCGCACGGCGGATTGCGCGGCTTTGAGCATGTCGGCGGCGCTCGGCGCCGGCATTTTCGAAGCAACGCGGTCCCAGCCGGCGTCCACCAGAAAACCATTCGGCGTGCCATCGGCGCGTTTACCGATTGTGTCTTTCTCCGCGTCCGGCAGGTTTTTCAGCAGCGCGGCATCAATGCCCGCGCGTTCCAGCATCACGTTATTGGCCCACGCGGTGTGGTGGTCGCTGCCGGTAAACACCACGGGTACCTGAGCCCATTCGCCGCTGTTGAATGTTTTGCCAAAGGCTTCGGCCTGCGCCCAATACGCCGAACTCATGCCGGCCACGCTCAGCACATCGCCATGTTTCGCCTTGCCGTCGTCACGCCAGCCGCGCAGGCGTTTTTCCAGTTCGTCGAGGCTGACCACCTCGTCTTCCATATTGGCCGAGACCATTTCCAGACCGCCGAAAATCGCGTGGGAATGGCTGTCGATCAGGCCGGGCATCAGGGTTTTGCCGCCGAGGTCGACGACTTTGGTGTTTGAGTCGATCAAGGCTTTGATCTGTGCATCCGTGCCGACTTTCAGCACCTTGCCGTTTTCTACCGCCAGGGCCTGCACCTTCGGTTGGGCGCGGTCGGCGGTGAAAATCTTGCCATTGAGCAGCACCAGATCGGTGGCGGCCATGGCTTCCATCGAGGCAAAACTGATAGCGGCCATCAATAGATTCGGGATGAATCTTTTCATTGAATGTTTCCTTGTTATTGCGTCTGATGGCCAGATTAGTGACTGCCCGCGCTCAGCAGAACGCCTGCCTCACGAAAAACGTTTTTGCCTGAATGGAAAAAGCATGGACAAGTTGGGTGCATTGAAAATGTTCGTGGTCACCGCGCAACTGGGCAGTTTCAGTCGCGCCGCCGAGCAACTGGGCAAGACCCCGTCGGCCCTGACCAAAGCGGTCAATCACCTGGAAGCCGAGCTTGGCGCCCGCTTGTTTGAGCGCAGCACCCGGCGGATTCTGCTGACGGAAGTCGGGCGGCTTTATCTGGAAACGGCGCGCCAGGTGTTGCAGCGGCTGGAGGAGGCAGGCGAGGAGGTCGAGCAGATGCAGCATGGCCTGCGCGGCAGCCTGAAAATCACCGCGCCGCTGGCGTATGGGCAGGCGTTTCTGGATCAGGTGTGCGGTGGCTTTCTGGAGCAATACCCGCAGATCAATCTGCAAGTGGACCTGTGCGACGAGTTCGTCAACCTGCTGGAAAGTGGCTACGACCTGGCCCTGCGCGAGGGGCATGACGACTTGCCGGGGCTGATCGCCCGGGTGGTCGGCAGCAATCGCCTGGCGCTGTGCGGCAGCCCGGCCTATCTGGCGCGCAAGGGGGTACCGGTGACGCCGCAGACCCTCGATGAGCACGAATGGCTGTTGTATCGCCATCCGTTGCTCAGCCGCGAATTCTGGTGGGCCGAGCGCGACGGCCAGCGCCTGAGCCTGCCGCAGCCCCGGTCGCCACGGCTGCGCAGCGACAATTACGATTTGTTGCTGGCGAATGCCCTGGCCGGACGCGGTTTGCTGCACACACCGTTGTGGAGCGCCGCGCCGTACATCGCCGACGGGCGGCTGGTGCGGCTGATGGCCGACTACGACATCGACCCGGACAGCTTCGGCGCGCACATTCTGGCGGTGTACCCGAGCCATCGGCGGGCGACGGCCAAGGTGGTGGCGTTTATCGATTACATCGCAGAGTTTCTGGCGGCCCGTGGTTTGGGTGATGACTGCGCTCGTCACTGACATGGTTCCCCTGTAGCAGCTGTCGAGCAGCGCGAGGCAGCTGCTACACAGCTCCTACCGGATTGACGGTTGTTGCCAGGAAAATGCCAAAAGAGTACAAATGTACTCCATGACGACTCTCACTCCCCGCCGTACCGCCATCCTGACCTTTATCCGTGATCGAATCGCGGAGCACGGTCAGTCCCCGAGCCTCGCTGAAATCAGCGAGGCGTTTGGTTTCGCCTCCCGTAGCGTGGCGCGCAAGCATGTGCTGGCGCTGACCGAAGCCGGTTTTATCGAGGTCAACCCGCATCAGGCCCGGGGCATTCGCTTGCTCGGGCAACCGGCGCGGCCCGAGTTGCTGGACATCCCGGTGCTGGGGCGGGTCGCGGCCGGTGCGCCGATTGGCGCCGATGCCGAGGTGCACAGCCGTTTGCTGTTCGACCCGTCGATCTTCTCCCGGGTGCCGGACTACCTGCTGCGGGTCCAGGGTGACTCGATGATCGAGGACGGCATTCTCGACGGCGACCTGGTGGGCGTGCACCGCAACCCCGAAGCGCTCAACGGCCAGATTGTGGTGGCGCGGCTCGACGGCGAAGTCACCATCAAGCGTTTCGAACGGGTCGGCGACACCGTGCGGCTGCTGCCGCGCAACCCGGCCTATAAGCCGATTGTCGTTGAGGCCGATCAGGACCTGGCCATCGAAGGGGTATTCTGCGGTCTGGTGAGGCAAGGGTGATGGGCGCCGTCGTTGCGTTGGATACGCTGTTCAATGGCGGCCAGGTCTGGAAGGGCCGGCCTGCGCCACCGACCGTCAGCCCGCAACCCACCGGGCATGCCGCGCTGGATGCGGCGTTGCCCAGCGGTGGCTGGCCGGAAGCGGCGCTGACCGAAATCCTCCTGGCCGGGCAGGGCGTCGGTGAGTTGCAACTGGTGTGGCCGGCCCTGGCGCGGCTGTCGGCGGCGGGCGAGCGCATCGTGCTGATCGCGCCGCCGTACGTGCCATATCCCCAGGCCTGGCAGAACGCCGGGGTTGATCTGCGCCAGTTGTCGATCATCCAGGCCAGCGAGCGCGATGCCTTGTGGGTGGCGGAACAATGCCTGCGTTCGGGCAGTTGTGGCGCGGTGCTGTGTTGGCCGCACAAGGCCGATGACCGGGCGCTGCGGCGCTTGCAGGTGGCGGCGGAAACCGGCTCGACCCTGGCGTTTGCCTATCGCTCGCTGGCCGAAGCGGTCAACCCTTCGCCGGCGGCCCTGCGCATTGCCATCGATGCCAAGCCTGCACAGTTGCGGGTCTTGAAGTGCCGAGGCGGGTTGGCGCGTACGGCGCCGATTGCCTTTGCCATGGGACATTGAGGTTGCCATGCGCTGGGTATGCATTCTGTTCCCGCAATTGGCGCTGGACGCGGTACTGCGTCAGCGTCCCGACCCCGACGAGCCGTTGGCGCTGCTGACTGGCCCGGCCCAACGCCGGGTGTTGCAAGCAGTCAACGGTTCGGCGCGAGCGCTTGGCTTGCGGCCCGGCCAGTCCATGACCGCGGCCCAGGCCTTGAGCAAAGGTTTTGTCACGGCTGAATACGACGCCGCCGAAATCGAGCACTGGCAGCAGTTTCTCGCGGCCTGGGCCTATGGCTTCAGCTCCCAGGTCAGCGTGCATTACCCGCGCGCGGTGGTGTTTGAAATCGAATCGAGCCTGGGCCTGTTCGGCCCCTGGCCGCAGTTCGAAGCGCGGTTGCGCAGCGAACTCACCGGGCTGGGTTTTCGCCACCGGATCGTCGCCGCGCCCAACCCGGTGGCGGCGCGGGTGCTGGCCAATGTTTATGACGGTCTGGTGGTGCCGGACGATCAGGCTTTGCACTATCACCTGGGCCAGTTACCCATCGACCGTATCGCCCTCGAAACCTCAGTGTCCACGGCGCTGACGCGCATGGGCCTGCGCACCTTGAGCCAGGTGCAGGCGCTGCCCCGGCATACCCTGGCCCGGCGCTTCGAGGCCCAGGTGCTCAAGCATCTGGACGCCTTGCTCGGTTTGCGTCACCTGGCCCTGGCGTTCTACCTGCCGCCGGACCGCTTCGATGTGCGCATCGAGCTCAACTTCGACGTGCAATCCCATCAGGCGCTGCTGTTTCCATTGCGTCGATTGACCGGTGATCTGTCGGCGTTCCTCTGTGGCCGGGACAGCGGCGTGCAGCGCTTCGACCTGCACTTGGAACACGCCGGGTTGCCGGACACTGTGATCAAGGTCGGACTGCTCAGCGCCGAGCGCGATTCGGCGATGCTCTTCGAACTGGCCCGGGGGCGGCTGGAGCAGGTGCAGGTCGAGGCTCCGGTGCGCGGTTTTCGCCTGCGCGCCGAAGACCTGCCGAGCTTCGTGCCCCAACGCCAGGAACTGTTCGACGACCGCCCGCAACAGTCGTTGCCCTGGGAGCAACTGCGCGAACGCCTGCGCGCCCGACTGGGGGACGAGGCGGTGCAGGGCCTGCGTTTTCAGGCCGATCACCGCCCCGAGTGTGCCTGGCAGACCCGTGTTGACAGCCAGTTCTGTAGCGGATTGCCGGGGGTGCAACGGCCGGGCTGGCTGCTGACCGAACCGCTGGCGGTGCACGAAGCGTCCACGCGGATTCTCATGGGGCCGGAGCGCATCGAATCCGGCTGGTGGGATGGCGCCGATGTGCGCCGGGATTACTACCTGATCCAGACCCGCGCCGGCCAACAGGGCTGGGCCTATCGGGCGGTGGGTGAAGATGGCCCGTTGTGGCTGCAAGGCTGGTTCGCATGAGCGTCGAATATGCCGAGCTGCATTGCCTGTCGAACTTCAGTTTCCAGCGCGGGGCTTCCAGTGCGCTGGAGCTGTTTCAACGGGCGAAACACCAGGGTTATCAGGCCTTGGCGATTACCGATGAATGCTCCCTGGCCGGGATTGTCCGCGCCTGGCAAGCGGCCAAGTCTGTGGAGCTGCCGCTGATCATCGGCAGTGAAATTCGCATCGAGGACGGGCCGAAACTGGTGCTGCTGGTGGAAAACCTTGAGGGCTATCAGGCGCTGTGCCGGTTGATCACCCGCGCTCGACGGCGCGCACAGAAAGGCCAGTATCAAGTGTTGCGGGAGGATTTCAGCGAGCCGCTGCCGGGGTTATTGGCGTTGTGGGTGCCGGACACGGCCGATGATTTTCACAACGGCCACTGGCTCAAGCAGGCCTTTGCCGAACGCCTGTGGCTGGCGGTCCAGTTGCACCGTGGGCAGGACGACACCCGGCGATTAAACGCATTGCTGACGCTGACCAGGGAACTGCGAATCCCGGCAGTGGCCAGCGGCGATGTGCACATGCACGCCCGTGGCCGGCGTGCCTTGCAGGACACCATGACCGCGATCCGCCATCACCTGCCGGTGGCTGCGGCCGGGTTGCGTTTGCATCCCAACGGCGAGCGGCATTTGCGTTGCCTCGATGTGGTGGGGGAAATCTATCCGCGAGCGTTGCTTGATGAAACGTTGGTCATTGCCCGGCGCTGCACCTTCGATCTGGGGCAGTTGCGTTATCAGTATCCTCGGGAGTTGGTGCCGGAAGGTCATTCGGCCACGTCCTGGCTGCGTCATTTGACCGAAGAGGGCATCCGGTGGCGCTGGAAAATAGCGCCGAAACCTGAAGTGCTGACGCAAATTTCCGCAGAGTTGGAGCTGATCGCCGAACTGGGCTACGAAAGCTATTTCCTCACGGTCCACGACATTGTGCGTTTCGCCCGCGAGCAAAAAATCCTCTGTCAGGGGCGCGGTTCGGCGGCCAACTCGGCGGTGTGTTATGCCTTGGGCATCACCGAAATCGATCCGGATCGCACCACATTGCTGTTCGAACGTTTCCTCTCCAAGGAACGCAACGAACCGCCGGACATCGACGTGGATTTCGAGCACGAACGTCGTGAAGAAGTCTTGCAGTACGTGTTCCAGCGTTATGGCCGCACCCGTGCCGCATTGACGGCGGTGGTCAGCACGTACCATGCGGCTGGCGCGGTGCGTGATGTGGCCAAGGCCTTGGGCCTGCCGCCGGATCAGGTCAATGCCCTGGCCGATTGTTGTGGTCACTGGAGCGACAAGACCCCGCCGGTCGAGCGCCTGCTGGAAGGTGGGTTCGACCCCGAGAGCCCGGTGTTGCACCGGGTCTTGAGCCTGACCGGGCAACTGATCGGTTTTCCCCGGCATTTGTCCCAGCACCCCGGTGGCTTTGTGATTTCCGAGCAGCCGCTGGACACCCTCGTTCCGGTGGAAAACGCGGCCATGGCCGAGCGCACGATCATCCAGTGGGACAAGGACGACCTCGACGCGGTCGGGTTGCTCAAGGTCGATATCCTCGCGCTGGGCATGCTCAGTGCGATTCGCCGCTGTTTCGATCTGCTGCGCCGCCACCGAAATCTGGACTTGAGCCTGGCGACGATCCCGTCTGAAGACAAACCTACTTACGAAATGATTGGTCGTGCCGACACCATTGGCGTGTTCCAGATTGAATCCCGGGCGCAAATGTCGATGCTGCCCCGGCTCAAACCGGTGAACTTCTACGACCTGGTGATCGAGGTGGCGATTGTCCGTCCGGGGCCGATTCAGGGCGGCATGGTGCATCCGTACCTGCGCCGGCGAAACAAGCAAGAACCCGAGGTCTATCCGTCCCCGGCACTGGAAACCGTGCTCAAGCGCACCCTGGGCGTGCCGCTGTTTCAGGAGCAGGTGATGCAGATTGCCATTGTCGCCGCCGATTACAGCCCCGGCGAGGCCGATCAGTTGCGCCGTTCCATGGCCGCCTGGAAACGCCACGGCGGGCTTGAGCCGCACAAGGATCGCCTTGCTGCCGGCATGAAGAAAAACGGCTACACAGCAGAGTTCGCCGCCCAAATCTTCGAACAGATCAAAGGCTTCGGCAGCTACGGTTTCCCCGAGTCCCACGCCGCCAGTTTCGCCTTGCTGACCTACGCCAGTTGCTGGCTCAAATGCCACGAGCCGGCGGCCTTCGCCTGTGCGCTGATCAACAGCTGGCCCATGGGCTTCTACAGCCCGGACCAGATTCTGCAGGACGCGCGCCGGCATCATTTGCAGATTCGCCCGGTGGATGTGCGCGCCAGCGACTGGGATTGCAGCCTGGAGCCGATCACCGGGGCGCAACCGGCGATTCGCATGGGTCTGCGGATGATCAAGGGCTTTCGCGAGGACGATGCCCGGCGCATCGAAGCCGCACGTTCGCGGGGCGCATTTGCCGACATTGCCGACCTTGGCGAGCGGGCGCAACTCGACGCTCGCGCCCAGGAGCAACTGGCCGATGCCGGGGCCTTGCGCGGTCTGGCCGGCGATCGTCATCGGGCGCGCTGGGAAGTGGCGGGGGTGCAGAAACAGCTCGGGTTGTTCGCCGGATTGCCGCGTCAGGAAGAGCCTGAGGTGTCCTTGCCCAAACCCAGCGTGGGCGAAGATCTGCAAGCCGATTACGCGACCGTCGGCACCACCCTCGGCCCGCATCCGTTGGCGCTGCTGCGCGCCGAATTGAAGGCCCGGCGTTGCCGCAGTTCGAAGGAGTTGCTCGACGTCGAGCACGGGCGGCCCGTCAGTGTCGCCGGGCTGGTGACTGGCCGCCAACGCCCTGGCACCGCCAGCGGCGTGACCTTCGTCACCCTCGAAGACGAGTTCGGCAACGTCAACGTGGTGGTCTGGCGCGACCTGGCCGAACGGCAGCGTCAGGTCTTGGTCGGCTCGCAATTGCTCAAGGTCGACGGGCGCTGGGAACGGGAGGGCGAGGTGCGGCACCTGATTGCCGGACGCTTGAGCGATCTGAGCCCGCTGCTCGACGGCATCAGCGTACGCAGCCGGGACTTCCGTTGACCCCCGCCATCCTTGTGGAAACAGGCTTGCCCGGTCAGTCACTATTGATGTCGACTGACACAGCGCCTTCGCAAGCAAGCCCGCTCCTACAGACGAAAGCTAGAATCAGCTATACCTCTATGAAACCATTGGCATCCGCGGTGCTCGAAACAAACGGGCGCCCTTACAGGACACAGAGTCAGTCAATGCAGTTTCTATCAGATAGCCACGGATGTGCCGGCTGGACTGGCGAAATGGCCGGGCGCATTCGTGCGTTCGACTGGAGCGGGACCGAGCTCGGCAACATCGATGACTGGCCCCGCAGCCTGAGCAGTACGGTGCAGCTGATGCTCGCGTCGCCGCTGCCGATGGTGATGCTCTGGGGGCGGGCGGGCTACATGATTTACAACGACGCCTACTCGGTGTTCGCCGGAGGACGCCATCCTTATCTGCTGGGTTCCCCGGTGGAACTGGGCTGGCCGGAAGTCGCCGACTTCAATCGCCATGTGGTCGATACCTGCCTGGCCGGCGGCACATTGTCCTATCGCAATAAAGAACTGGTACTGCTGCGCGATGGCGTGCCGGAAGATGTCTGGCTGGACCTTTATTACAGCCCGGTCGCCGATGATGACGGGCGCCCGTCCGGGGTCATGGCGATGGTGGTCGAAACCACCGACCACGTCATTTCCGAACGTCGCCGCCAGGAAGCCGAGAACGCCTACCGCGCCGACAACGAACGGGTGCGCCTGGCGCTGAATGCCGGGGCGTTGCTCGGCTCGTTCGTCTGGGACATCGAGTCCAATGTGCTGTCCGGGGACGAGCGTTTCGCCCGCACCTTTTCCTATCCGGCGAACCGGGACCTGGCCGACCTGTCCACCGACATCGCTGAATCGCGGATTCATCCCGACGACTTCGCCTGGGTCCAGGAACAGGTCAATCAATCGGTTGAAACCGGCGCGCTCTACAACGCCGAATACCGAGTCTTGCGACCCGACGGCACGTACCTGTGGGTGCTGGCCAGCGGTTGTTGCGAGTTCAATGAACAGGGCAAGCCGTTTCGTTTTCCCGGCGTGTTGATCGACATTCACGAACGCAAAATCGCCGAAGAATCCCTGCTCAAGTTCACCCGCAATCTGGAACAGCGCGTCGCCGATGAAGTCGATGCACGGCTGGCGGCGGAAGAGCAATTGCGTCAGGCGCAGAAGCTCGAAGCCATCGGCGGCCTCACTGGCGGCGTGGCCCATGACTTCAACAACCTGCTGCAAGTGATCGCCGGCAATCTGCATTTGCTGGCGCGGCATGAACCGGACAACCTCAATGTGCAGCGCCGGGTCAGCGCCTCGATTGCCGCCGTCGAGCGCGGGGCCAAGCTGTCATCGCAACTGCTCGCGTTCGCCCGGCGTCAGCCACTGTCGCCGGACGTTTGCGAACCCCGGCAGATCTTCGATGGCCTCGGGGAATTGCTGCAACGGGCGCTGGGGGAAACCATCCAGATCAACGTGGCTGTGGCCGATGATGCCTGGCGGATTCATGTGGATCGCAATCAACTGGAAAACGCCATTCTCAACCTGGCGATCAATGCCCGCGACGCCATGAAAGGCGAAGGCACCATTGGCCTGAGCGCCGAGAACATCGTCCTGGACCAGCGGTTTTGTGCCGGCAAGGACATCGTCGCCGGGGACTACCTTCGCGTCACGGTGACTGACGCTGGTGTGGGCATGGCGCCGGAGGTGCTGGCCCAGGCGTTCGAACCGTTTTTTACCACCAAGGCCGACGGCCATGGCACCGGGCTGGGCTTGAGCATGGTGTTCGGCTTCGTCAAGCAGAGTGGCGGACATATCGAGATGTCCAGCGTGGTCGGCGAAGGCACGCGGGTGCAGCTGTATTTTCCGCGCAGCCTGCGACCGTTGCCCAACGAAACACCACTGCCGGGGCCGCAGCAACGGGGCGGGCATGAAAGCATTCTGGTGGTCGAGGATAACGAAGCGGTGCGCGTCTCGGCGGTGGAGTTGCTGCGCGAAGAAGGCTACCAAGTGCTGACCGCCGCCAATGGCGACACGGCGATGCAGATGTTGCTGGAGGGCGTGGCCGTGGACATGATTTTCACCGACGTGGTCATGCCCGGCCTGATCAAAAGCTCGGACCTCGCGGCCTGGGCCAAAGTGCAGAACCCACCGGTGGCGGTGCTGTTTACCTCGGGGCACACCCGGGACATTATTTCGCGCAATCACCAGTTGAGCCCCGATACGCATTTGCTCAGCAAACCGTATGGGCCAGAGGCGCTGACCCAAATGGTGCGCATGGTCCTCAATGGTTAACCCCGATCAGAAATGTGGGAGCGGGCTTGCTCGCGAATGCGGTCTGACATTCAACATTGATGTCGTCTGACACACCGCTTTCGCGAGCAAGCCCGCTCCTACAGGGGTTCGGTGTTTTTTCAGTTATTTATTTAAGGTTATTTCATGACTTCAAAGCGCACCTCCAACCCTCCCTCCGGCATGGTCAGGGTGCGCGGCGCCCGGGAACACAACCTCAAGAACATTGACGTGGACATTCCCCGGGATGCCCTGGTGGTGTTCACCGGCGTGTCCGGTTCGGGTAAGTCTTCGCTGGCGTTTTCAACCCTTTACGCCGAAGCACAACGACGCTATTTCGAATCCGTGGCGCCGTACGCGCGGCGCCTGATTGATCAGGTCGGGGTGCCGGATGTGGATTCCATCGAAGGCCTGCCGCCTGCCGTGGCTTTGCAACAGCAGCGAGGCACGCCGAGTACCCGTTCTTCGGTGGGCAGCGTGACCACGCTGTCGAGCCTGATCCGCATGCTCTATTCCCGCGCCGGGAGTTATCCGCCGGGGCAGGCGATGTTGTATGCCGAGGACTTTTCGCCGAACACGCCGCAAGGGGCGTGCGCCGAGTGCCACGGCCTCGGACGGGTCTATGAAGTCACCGAAGCGCTGATGGTCCCGGACCCGAGCCTGACCATCCGCCAACGTGCTGTCGCTTCGTGGCCGCTGGCCTGGCAGGGGCAGAACCTGCGGGACATCCTGGTGACCATGGGCATCGACGTGGACATCCCCTGGAAAAAGCTGCCGAAAAAGCAGCGCGACTGGATTCTCTTCACCGAAGAAACCCCCACCGTGCCGGTGTACGCCGGGCTCACCCCGGAAGAAACCCGAGTCGCCCTCCAGCGCAAAATGGAACCGAGCTACCAGGGCACTTTCACCGGCGCCCGGCGCTACATCCTGCACACTTTCAGCCAATCCCAAAGCGCGTTGATGAAGAAGCGTGTTTCGCAATTCATGCTCGGTAGCCCGTGTCCGTTGTGCGACGGCAAGCGGCTCAAGCGTGAAGCGCTGTCGGTGACCTTTGCCGGGTACGACATCGGCGAGTTGTCGCAGATGCCGTTGCTGCAAGTGGCCGAAGTGCTGCGGCCTGTCGCGGCTCACAGTTACCTTGAACAACCGGATCAACCCGGCGAAGTGCTGACCCATGCGCAGACCCGCGAGGCCCGCGAACAGCGCGTCGCCCACGGTGCCAGCGGTCACGCCAACGCGCCGGATGTACGCCATACGCCGAACCTCTCGGTGGAAAAACGCCTGGCGGCGCAACGCATCGCCCAGGATTTGCTGGAGCGGGTCAGCACCCTGACCGATCTGGGCCTCGGTTACCTGGCTCTGGATCGCAGCACGCCAACCCTGTCCTCCGGCGAATTGCAGCGCCTGCGCCTGGCGACGCAATTGGGCTCGCAACTGTTTGGTGTGATCTATGTGTTGGATGAACCTTCGGCGGGCCTGCACCCGGCGGATGGCGAGGCATTGTTCGAAGCCCTGCAACGCCTGAAAGCGGCGGGCAATACCTTGTTTGTGGTCGAGCACGATCTGGAAACCATGCGCCGCGCCGACTGGTTGATCGATGTGGGGCCGGCGGCCGGTGAGCATGGCGGGCACATTCTCTACAGCGGACATCCTTCAGGGCTGGAGCACATCACCGACTCCCAGACCCGCGCCTACCTGTTCGCCGAGCAGGTCAGCGCCAAACGCACTGTTCGCAAGGCGAAGGATTGGCTGCGTCTGGAAGGCATCACCCGCAATAACCTGAACAACCTCAGCGCCGAGTTTCCGTTGGGCTGTTTTACGGCGGTGACTGGCGTGTCGGGTTCCGGCAAGTCGAGTCTGGTCAGCCAGGCGTTGTTGGAATTGGTGGGCGCGCATTTGGGCAAACCAACGGCGGCCGCCGAGCCGGAAGAATTGAGCCTTGAAGATGACGCGCCGCAAGTCAGCGGCGGTCAGGTCACGGCGGGGCTGGAGTCAATCAAGCGCCTGGTGCAAGTCGATCAAAAACCCATCGGCCGCACGCCGCGCTCGAACCTCGCGACCTACACCGGGCTGTTCGACAACGTGCGCAAACTGTTCGCCGCCACGCCTGAGGCACAAGCCGAGGGTTACGACGCGGGGCAGTTTTCCTTCAACGTTGCCAAGGGCCGTTGCCCGACCTGCGAAGGCGAGGGCTTTGTCAGTGTCGAATTGCTGTTCATGCCCAGCGTCTACGCGCCGTGCCCGACCTGCCACGGAGCGCGCTACAACCCGCAGACCCTGTCCATCACCTGGCAGGGCCTGAGCATCGCCCAAGTGTTGCAGCTGACGGTGGACGACGCGGTCGCGGTGTTTGCCGAGCAACCGGGGATCCGTCGTTCGCTGGAAGTGCTGCGGGATATTGGCCTGGGTTACCTGCGACTGGGTCAACCGGCGACCGAACTGTCCGGCGGCGAAGCCCAGCGGATCAAACTCGCCACCGAACTGCAACGCAACCAGCGCGGCGCGACCCTGTACGTGCTCGACGAG
The DNA here is from genome assembly GCF_044762525.1 of Pseudomonas sp. NPDC096950. NCBI lineage: Bacteria > Pseudomonadati > Pseudomonadota > Gammaproteobacteria > Pseudomonadales > Pseudomonadaceae > Pseudomonas > Pseudomonas sp. NPDC096950. The sequence goes on from NZ_JBIWEL010000001.1 coordinate 825,195, forward strand.
CCCACCACCGGGCTGCATCCGCGGGATGTGGATCGCTTGCTGGAGCAGTTGAACACCCTGGTGACGGCGGGGCACACGGTGATTGTGGTCGAACATGAAATGCGCGTGGTGGCCCAGAGTGACTGGGTGATCGACATCGGGCCGGGGGCCGGGGATCAGGGCGGGAGGATTGTGGTGGCGGGCACGCCGCAGCAAGTTGCCAAAAACAAGAAGAGCCGGACGGCGCCGTTTTTGGCCAGGGTGCTGGCTTGAGATAGCGGTGTCAGTGCGGGCCTCTTCGCGAGCAAGCCCGCTCCCACACTGGATCCCGGGTGTACACAACCAGTGTGTTCACAGAGAGCCCCTGTGGGAGCGGGCTTGCTCGCGAAAGGGCCATCAGCCTCAACATCAATGTTTCAGACAGACCGCTTTCGCGAGCAAGCTCGCTCCCACAGGGAAATGCATTCCAAATGTGGGGGCGAGCCTGCTCGCGAAAACGGGTTTTCAGGCGCCGTCGAGTGAGCGCCTGACCTTGTCCAGCAGTTCGCTGATCTGAAACGGCTTGACCAGCATGTCCATGCCTTCGCCGAGGAATACCTGGCGGTTGAGGGCGTTTTCCGCGTAGCCGGTCATGAACAGGATCGGCAACCCTTCGCGCCAGCCCCGGGCGACATCCGCGAGCTCGCGCCCGCTCATGCGTGGCAGGCCGACGTCGGTCAGCATCAGGTCAATCGACGGATCGTTCTGCAACCGTTCCAGGGCAGTTTCGATGTCTTCCACCTGGGTGCAGCGATAACCGGCGTCCACCAGCACCTCAGCGACAAACATGCGCACCGAGGGCATGTCTTCGACAATCAGTACATGTTCGCCCGAGCCCTGGGAGTCGGAAACCACCGTTTGCTCTTCGGCCGTCAAAGGGTCGGTGCTGGCCGGCAACATGATGGTCACTTCGGTGCCGCGCCGGGCCACGCTGCGAATATGCGCGTCGCCGCCGGACTGGCGGGCGAAGCCGTAAATGGTCGACAGCCCCAACCCGGTGCCCTGGCCTAGGGGTTTGGTGGTGAAAAACGGGTCGAACACCTTGTCGATCACGCTGTGTTCAATGCCGGTGCCGTCATCGCGCACCGCCAGTGCGATATAGGCGCCGTCCGCGAGATTCGGGTCGCCGTGGGAATAAGCGGCGTAAGTGCTGACCCAGATATTGCCGCCCTGTGGCAGCGCATCCCGGGCGTTGATCACCAGATTGAGCACGGCACTTTCCAGCTGGATCGGATCGACCAGGGCAATGGAGGGTTTGGTGGTCAGCTCCAGTTTCAGCGCGATGCGCTCGCCGATGGTGCGCACCAGCAGTTCTTCAAGGGAGCGGATGTTCTCGTTGATGTCCACCGGCCGGGTGTCCAGCGGTTGCTGGCGGGCGAAGGCCAGCAGGCGATGGGTCAGGGACGCGGCGCTCATGGCCGAGTTCAGCGCCGCTTCGGCGTAGAACTGAACCTTGTCGGTGCGCCCATCGGCGACCCGTTTCTGGATCAGCTCCAGGCTGGTAATGATGCCGGTCAGCAAGTTATTGAAGTCATGGGCGATGCCCCCGGTGAGCTTGCCCAGGGCATCCATTTTCTGCACTTGCAGCAACTGCGCTTCGGTGCGCACCCGCTCGGCGACTTCCTTGGCCAGTTGCGTGGTGGCGTCGTCGAGCCGCGCCAGGTGCGAGCGTTCGCGATGGCGGTGTTCGGTGACATCCTCGACGAACACCAGGCTCAATTCCGGGGTGCGATACGGCGAAATCTGCCACTCGGTTTCCCGTACCTGGCCTTCGACCCGCATGTTCAGCGTGCCTTTCCAGCGCTCGCCGTAGGCCAGGCGCAGGCGCAGCTCATCAATCACCGCGCCCTGATCGTCGGCAAAGCATTCGCGCAGGCTGTCCGGGTCGAGGTTGTCCTGAATCAACTGGGCGAAAGCGTGATTGCATTCGTGGACTTTCAACGTCGCGTCCATTACAGCGATGGGCGCCGAAACGTTGGTGAAGATCTCGCGGAAGCGTGCCTCGCTTTCGCGCAAGGCGTTCTCAGTGTCGCGCACCCGCAGCAGCGTGCGCAAAGTCGCCAGCAGCACGTCCGGGTCCACGGGGTGAATCAGGTAGGCGTCGGCGCCCGCGTCGAGGCCGGTGATGATGTCGCCGGTCTGGATCGAGGCCGCCGACACATGAATCACCGGGAGCAGGGCGGTGGCCGCTTCGGCGCGCAGTTTGCGCACGATGTCGAAGCCGCTCATGTCCGGCAGGTTGACGTCGAGGATCAGTGCATCGATCAGTTCACTGTCGATCAACGCCAGGCCGTCGCTGCCGGTGCCGGCCTCGAGGATCTCGTAGCCGTGGCGTTCCAGGCGCCGGCGCAGGGCGTAGCGGGTGGCGACGTTGTCATCGACGATCAACAAACGGATGTCACGTTTCATCGGCAGGCTCCACGGCGATGGCCAGCGGGATGATCACGAAAAAGGTCGAGCCGGCGCCCGGCGTACTCTGCACCCCCACTTCGCCCCCCAGCAACTCGGCGAAGCGTTTGCACAACGATAGACCGAGGCCGGTGCCGCGCAGGCGTTTTTGCAAGGGCGAGTCTACCTGTGAAAAGTCCTCGAACAATGCGCCATGTAGCTCCGGGGCGATACCTATTCCGGTGTCGCTGACGGCGAAACGCACGTGATCAGCGTTTTCCAGTCGCGCCGAAACTCGCACTTCACCGCGAGTAGTGAACTTCAGCGAGTTGGAAATGAAGTTGCGCAGGATCTGTGCGAGTTTCTTGTCGTCGGTGTACAGCCGTGGCAGGCCGACGGGCTCTTCAAAGATCAGGTCCACGGCGCTGCCATCGACTATCGGCCGGAACATACCGCGCAGGGCGGCGAACAGGTCGAGCATGTCGAACCAGGCCGGGGAAATGCTGATGCGCCCGGCCTCGATCTTCGCCAGGTCCAGCAGATCGTCGACCATGTCGCTCAATTCCCGGGCGGCACCGCTGACAAATGCCACTTGTTTGTGTTGCTCGGGGCTCAGGGGGCCGTCGAGCTCATCGGTCAGCAGGCCGGTGATGCTCAGGATCGAGCCCAGTGGCGTGCGGAATTCATGGCTCATGTACGACAGGAAACGGCTTTTCAGGTCCGAGGCCTGGCGCAGTTGCTCGGCCTGCTCGTCGAGTTCGGCGTACAACGCCAATACACCCTGGTTGGTTTCGTCGAGTTCGTCGCGCAACGCCGTGGCTTCGCTCTGCAATTTCGCGATCAGCATCGACTGTTCGTCGGGCGTCAGGTTAGGTGACTCAGCCATGGGCGGCCTCCAGGGCAACGACCAATACCGTTAAATCGTCCCGCCCGCGACAGAAATCGCGGTGCAGGACGGCGGCAATTACGGCGGGATGACGGTGCACCAGGCCGGGGTAATCTTGCAGGTTCCAACGGGACTGCAGGCCGTCGCTGTACATGATCAATAGGTGTCCGTTCACTTGAGCATAGTCAAAGGGTTGCGCGCGCCGGTATTGGCCGCCGACGATGCCGGGGTGGGAGGCCAGGCCACGGGATTTATCCGGGCCGATCAGGCTGGCGCCAATGTTGCCGATCCCGACGAACTTCAAGGCGTCGCCGTTGAATTGCGCGAAGGCTGCGGCGCCGCCCCGGGTGCCGATCATGGCGTGGTGCATGTCCTCGAGCAACAGCGTCGGTGAAGCGAACGGCGCCAGGGCAAAGACTTTCTCCCCGGCACGGGCGGCGCGCTCGGCGTCTTCGCCATGGCCGAGGCCATCGATCACCAGAGCGCTGATGCAGGCCCCGTCGAAAGCCAGGTGCCAGACATCACCGCACGCCGGGTCGTGGTGCAACGAGTGCTGGCTGACGCCGATGCGTCGATCCGGCGCCTTGTCGCTGCGCGGGTACAAACGGGTCAGCAGCACCGCGCCACGGTGATCGGCGTACACGTCGAACACTTCGGTCTGGCGCGACACCGCGCCCAGCCCGATGCCCTGGGTGCCGCGAGTCGAAAAGCCATCCGCCAGGCACGCCTGCAAATCAAAGCCGCCGGCACGGTCCACCGCGAGAATTTCGATCCCGAAGCCTGTCGGGCGAGGCAAGCTCCGGATATGCAATTCGCCGCGTTTCGCATGCTTGAGCACATTGCTCGCCAGTTCCGTGACCACCAGTGCCACGCGACCGGCATCGGTGGCGTCGAAGCCGTGTTTCTCCGCCAGTTGTTGCGCGGTGCGCCGGGCATGCCCGATCTGACTGCTGTCCTCGATCGGCAAGACGAGCGTCAGGGTGCCGCCAATGTTCATGTCCATCTTGTGATCGTTATGCGAGTGCCTTTGCCGGGCTCGGTTTCAAGCTCGAATTCTTCGACTAGGCGCTTGGCCCCGGTCAGGCCCAGGCCCAAGCCGCTGCCGGAGGTCCAGCCGTCGGTCATCGCCAACTTGATGTCGGGGATGCCCGGCCCCTCATCACGAAAGGTCAGGCGCAGGCCAGTGCGCGCGTTTTCGTCGAGAATCTGCCAGTCCATGTCGCCGCCACCGCCATAGACCATGGTGTTGCGCGCCAGCTCGCTGACGGCAGTCACCAGTTTGGTCAGGTCGATCAGGCGCATGCCGCATTCCTGCGCGAGTTTGCGCGCGGTCTGGCGGGCCAGTACCACGTCCTGTTCGATTTGAATCGGTTGGCTGCCACTGCTGAGCACGGTCATTGTTCGCGTACTCGGTCCTGCAGCAGTTTCATCCCACGCTCGACGTTCAACGCCGTGCTGACGCCGGGCAGGGTCAGGCCCAGTTCCACCAGGGTAATCGCCACGGCCGGTTGCATGCCGACCAATACAGTCTGGGCATCCATGATGCTCGACAGGCCGGAGATGGTCCCGATCATCCGGCCGATGAATGAGTCGACCATGTCCAGCGCCGAGATATCGATCAGCACACCCCGGGCGGAGGTGTTGCTGATGCGCTCGGACAGGTCGTCTTGCAGCGTGAGGGCGAGCTGGTCATGCATGTCGACCTGGATGGTCACCAGCAGGAAGTCGCCCATTTTCAGAATCGGAATACGCTCCATCGGCTTATACCGCCTTGTTGACGCTGATTCCCAAGCGGGTCAGGGCCAGTTTCAGGGCATCGGCCAGGTTGGCCTTGGTGACCACGCCTTGCAGGTCCAGGCCCAAGTGCACGATGGTCTGGGCGATCTGCGGACGCACGCCGCTGATGATGCAATCGGCGCCCATCAGGCGAATCGCCGTCACGGTTTTGAGCAAGTGTTGCGCCACCAGGGTATCGACGGTCGGCACGCCGGTGATGTCGATAATGGCGATTTCGGAACCAGTGTCGACGATCCGTTGCAGCAGCGATTCCATCACCACTTGGGTGCGTTGCGAGTCGAGGGTGCCGATCATCGGCAGCGCCAGCACACCATCCCAGAGCTTGACCACCGGGGTCGACAGTTCCAGCAGTTCTTCCTGCTGGCGCTTGATCACCGCTTCGCGGGACTTCTGGAACGTGCGGATGGTGTGCATGCCCAGGGCGTCGAGCAGCTCGGAGATTTCCCAGAGTTGTTCGGCCAATTGCGCAGGATCGTCGCGGTAGTGCGCCTGCAGCAGGGTAAATACCGGGCCTTTCAGGGCGAAGATGAAACTGGCGGTTTGCTGCGAGTCCTGGCCCAGTTGAGCACGGCTTTGGGACAGCTTTTCAAGGAACTGGCGAATTTCGTCCCAGCCCGGTGCGGCGATGTTCTGGCTGTTGCCTTGTTCCAGCCCGGAAATGATCAGGTGAAGGAAATCCGACGTCTGTTGCTTGAGGTCGAGTTCCTTGATGTTACGCGTAGCACCACTGGCCTCGAGGCTGTTCGTCCATCCGGCGAGCAGTTGCGTCTGGTTATTTTTGATCGCATCGAGTGTGTTGCGTTGCAGTGCCGCCATGTGCCTTGACTCCCTGAAAGTGATAGGCCGATACCGTGAAAATTGATCGGCGCAAATCAGTGACATTTGCCGTGCGAAATAGTTGTTCGCTGACGGCAGGATATTTTCATCCTTAGGGCACAACTCTAGTAGGCGCTGCCGAAGGCTGCGATCTTTTGACCTTGATCTTGATCCTCAACGATTTATCCGTCGCCGAAGATCAAAAGATCGCAGCCTTCGGCAGCGCCTACGTTTCATGGGATTGAACGTTGGGGCGGGGATGGCTTCGAATCTTCAAGGCCCGACTGTTTCAGCCGCGCTTGAACAGTGACGAATGAGGTGTTTATGAAAGACGACTCAATGAGCCAGCAGCAGGACCAGGCAGTCAATCGCAATGACCCGGCGATCGACCCGCAGACGCCGGGAGAAGGCGACAGTCAGACTCCTGAACCGGACAGCGCCAATACTGCTGTCGACCAGAAAAATGTCCACACTGATAATGACAACGAGTTCAGCCCCGGTTTTAAACCGCACCCTGACCGGCCCGCGCCCAGCGATGAAACGGACGCTGATATCGATACAGATGGGGGCTAGTACCTAAAACAACTGTGGGAGCGAGCCTGCTCGCGAATACGGCGGCACATTCGACATGAATGTGGCTGACATACCGCTTTCGCGAGCAGGCTCGCTCCCACAGGGGATTGGTGGTGCAGGCTATTTGCTTGGGTGCTTCGCTTGCAGTTCTTTCGCCGCTTCCAGGTGCTTTTGCAGCGCCGGCAGCATTTTCTGTGCAAAGCCTTTCAGCTCGGTGGCGCCGGGTTTTTTGTCGTCGGTCACCGTGTCGGCTTCTTTTTTGAACAGGGCGATGGTGTCTTCGTGGGCCTTGACCTGATTGTTGGCATAGGCCGCATCGAAGGATTCATCGCGCAGGTCGAGGATTTTCGCCTTGGCCTGATTTACCAGGCTCGTACTGTCCGGCACCTCGATGTCATGCTTTTTCGCCAGTGCCGCCAGTTCATCGTTGGCCTTGGTGTGGTCGGTGATCATCATGTTGGCGAAGGATTTAATGTCCGCCGATGAGCTTTTTTCCACGGCCAGTTTGCTGGTTTCGACTTCAGCGATGCCGCCAGCGGCTGCTTTGTCGACAAAGTCATTGGAAGTGGCCGCAAACGCGGTGCCCAGGCTGGTGCTCAAGGCTACGGCGAGGGCGAGGTGGCGCAGGGTGAATCCGTCCATTGGTTATTCTCCACACGGGTTTTATAAGCGATCGAGGTGATCGTTATTCAATGGAGGCCGGCGCTTGACCAAAGGTTTGATCGCAAATGCAAAACGACGACGAACGGACACCGCTGGTCTGACAGGAGGTCGACAGAACCGGGTAACCGAGGCCATTCTGATAGTTGGTGAACGCAATTGATCGCGTTTGCTGCCGATCAACAAACGGAGGTGTTCCATGCCGGTGCCACACGACCTTTATCAGGACCTGAAAGTATCAAAGGAAGATATCCAGCAAAAACGCACCAAGGATCCATTACTGGATTCACTGATCAACAAGTATTCGCAAGCGGATGCCGAGGTGGTCAAGGCTGAAACCGCCAAGACGGATGCCCCCAGCGATGACGCCCTGAAAAAGCTCAAGGAACAGCGACTGCTGGTCAAGGACAAGATCGTCAAACAACTCCAGGCGTCTTCCTGAGTCACCGACGACCGGTGACTGATTAATTGGAACGGCGACAACGACCGGCACCTCGAAAGTACAGAGTCTCAACAACCCATGACTCGCTGAGAGGTGCCTTCCATGACAGATCCGAAATTTCCAAGCGAAGAGCAGGGCGGGTATGACCCGATCCCGACGCGTCCCGAGCCCTTGAGCCCGCAGCACATTACCGAGCGCCCGAAGACCAAGCCGGGTATCAATGAATTGCCGGAAGACAACGTAAAACCTGCAAACCCCGACAGCCAAAACACATAAATCCCCTGTGGGAGCGGGCTTAGTGCAGGTTTAGTGCAGGGCTTTGGTGAGCGGCAGGCGCACCATGTGCTGCTCTTTCAGCGAGCCGAAATACAACCAGTCCCCATACTCGCGCACGGTGGTGATGGGCGAGTAATTTCCGCTGCTGGCATCCTGCAGGTTGGCAATCACCTTGCCGTCCAGATCCAGGCCCAGCGCGAACGCCCGTTTCTCCACGGGTTTGGGCAGTACGCTCAGCGCCCGCACGATCATTTTGCGTACGAACGGATGCTGCGCCGTGGCATCAAGCAATGCGTTGCGCGGCGAGTACAGCGCCACCCAGAATCGGTCGCGGCCATTGAACGCCAGGTTGTCCGGCAGCCCCGGCAAGTTATCGATGAAGATGTCGTGGGTCCCGGCTTTCGGCCCGGTCAGCCAATAGCGGCTGATGCGGTAGGCCCCGGTTTCATTGACCAGCACAAACGCGTCGTCCGGCCCCAGGGTCACACCGTTGGCGAACTCCAGTTTGTCCAGCAACAGGGCAGTCTTGCCGGTCTGGAAGTCATAACGCAGCAAACGACCGTCGCCCCCGTGCTCGATAATCGCCTCGCCATCCTTGCCGTAGCCCCAGCGACTCGATGCATCGCTGAAGTACGCATAGTGCCCGGGCTTGTCGATGACCACGTCATCGGTAAACCCGAACGGCACGCCATTCGCCTCCGTGGTCAATGGAATGACGCGACCCTGGGCATCGAGGGACAGCAAGCCCTTGAGCCCGTCTGCGATCACCAGCAACCCGTTGGGATGCCGGGCCATCCCCAAAGGCCGGCCACCCGTATCGGTCAGCACGGTCCTGACGTTGCCGTCGAGGCTGCTACGAATCACCCGACCGTCATGCAGGCCGGTGATCAACATATCGTTTTCCAACAGCAACGCTTCGGGCCCGTCGATGTCCGAAGAACCGATACGCCCCACGTCCTTGAGCCGTTGATTCTCGGCATACACGCCGCTGGTCAGGGACGGCGCCGCTGGGGGTGTCCAGGCCACCGGTTGCACCTTGTTCGGCATCAGCAGCAAAAAGGCAGCTATTACGATGATCAGCAGCAACAGAATCCTGAAGACTGCTCTCACGCGCTTACTCCTGCGGGGGCGAGGTGCTGTTGCGCCATGTCGCGCAATGCGAGCATCGACGCCGCCGATTCGTGTTCGATCCGTCGTTTGAGCAACAGTAGATTGGCGATGCGCATGCCCACGCCGTTGAACTGATAGTCCAGGGTGCGGACAAACCGCGTGCCGTCTCCGGATGCCTCGCATTCGTAAGTCACCACCAGCGACAAACCATGATCGCCTCGGGCCTGGGCGCTCCAGCGCCGCCCCGGCAAATACTCCTCGACCTCCCAGCTCAAATGACCTTCACGCCCGCCCGCGCGAATGTCTTCCTCAAAACGCGACCCGGCATGCAACGGGCCCGCCTGGCCATCGACCTTGAGCGACGACGGATGCCACTCCGGCCAACGGGTCACGGTGCTGGCGTACGCGAGCACGGCAATCGGGTTTCCGGCAATCTCGATCTGGTGTTGCATGCGGGTCATGGGCGTTCTCGTCGGGTGCGGGTTGGCTTGCTCCGGTTCCCAATAGAGGGTGCCGAACAGGTAATCCATCAGTGGAAACACGATGTTGAAGTTGCGCTCCTGCATCAGCTCGCGGCGGTGATGCAGCTCATGCAGGTGCCGCATCTGACGGATCCACGGCAAGCGGGTAATCGGGTTGCGTGGCGGCAAGTGCTCGCAGGCGTGAAACACTTCATAGGTCAGGTAACCCAGGACCATGCAGCCACCGAACAGCCCGGCGACGTTGGCGTTGACCTGGGAAAACAGCCACCAGAGGGGCAGGGTGATGACCACGGTGTGCAGCACAATCAGCCAGGCCGGAAACAGAATCACCCGCCAGTCCCGGGCGCTGTCGTAGGTCATGTGGCCGGGGGCAAAAAAGCTGTGATGGTCGCCGGCATGCCGGGCGTAGAACATCCGCGCGAAGCTCTTTTTGTGATGCCCGAGATGCCGATGCACTACGTACACGCCGAAGTTGAAGAACAACAGCGTCAGCGGCACCGCCAGCCATTCCAGCGGCTGGACTTGCTGCACGGTGCGCCAGAAGCCGCCGATGGCGACAATGCCGAACAGCAGCACAAACGCGCCGTGCAGCCACGGGTTGTAGAGCCGATGGATGTCGGCACGGTAACGGGTGCGAAATGCCTGGGTGGTCTGCCTCACTGCAATCACCTGTGATTATTGTTATCACAGCAGATTAGCCGATCCCGCCGATCAGGCTCGACGAAGCTTGAGGGCACAAACGCCATGCTCCGGTGTAAAAGTTGCCTTTCGATGCGCTCAGCCCAGCGGGTTCCAGCGCTGGGACCAGTCATCGTCGGTCTTGATCACTTCGCGCAGCAGGTCGAACGCCTGTTGCAGGGTCGCCGAATCACGGTCGCGGGAGTAAACCAGGTAGGTCGGGTAGCTGAATTCCGGGGCTTTGGGCACGGCTTCGAGCACCCCGCTTTCGAGATAACTCTGCACCACCCGCGTGCGGAAGTAACCGCTGCCGCCGTGCTCCAGCAGGTACTGCAACGCTAGTGGGCCGAGGTTGAAACTCAGGGCAGCCTTGGCTTTTTCCGGCAGGGCCGCGTCGTGCTGGCGGCGGAAGTCCGGGCCCCAGTCGATGTACACGTATGGGTCGGGCTGGCCGGCCAGGCGTACGAGGATCAGTTTTTCTTCCAGCACTTGCTCGACTTGCAGGCGCGGCCAGTATTCGGGCTGGTAGACCAGCGCGGCGTCGAGCACGCCCAGCTCCAATTGGCGCAGCAGGTTTTCGCCGTCGCGGATTTCCATGCGCAGGGCGTGGCTGGGGATCTTCTCCCGCAGCTCGGCGGCCCAACTGAGCATCAGTGGATTGCACAGGCTGACTTCGCCGCCGATGTGCAACACGTCGCGATAGCCTTCGGGCAGCGGCAAGTCGCGGCGCGCGGCTTCCCAGGTTTGCACCAGTTGATTGGCGTAGACCACAAAGGCCTCGCCGTTCGGCGTCAGGCGCGCGCCGGCGCGGTTGCGCACGAACAACGTGCTGCCCAACTGGCTTTCGAGTTTCTGCACCCGGGCGGTGATCGCGGTTTGGGTTACGTGGAGTTTTTCCGCAGCGGCGGCGAGGCTGCCGTGGCGGACGATTTCCAGGAAGGTGCGGGCGAGGTCGATGTCCATGGGGTGGCCGAGGCTGGAGGTGCCCGCATTGTAAGAGCCGCTATCCCTTGTGGCGAGAGGGGCTTATGCAGCACTGCAAATCCCTGTGGGAGCGAGCCTGCTCGCGAATGCGGTGGGTCAGTCAGCAATAATGTTGAATGTGAAATTGCTTTCGCGAGCAGGCTCGCTCCCACAGGGGGGGGCAGTGGTGGTCAATCAGTCAGAGTAAGTCCTCGCGCACGGTTCAAGGTGTCAGAGTTTTCACATTCTTCCCGGACCGTGCGCACTACACTGCAACCGTCTCCCGCCCCAACGGACCACCCCATGCCGGCAAAACCCACAGGCAACATCCTCGACACCCCTGAAGGCCAGCGGTTGGTCGGCAGCGAGGCCCAGGACTGGCGCGAGTGGGGGCCTTACTTGAGCGAGCGCCAGTGGGGCACGGTGCGCGAGGATTACAGCCGCGACGGCGATGCCTGGCGCTATTTCCCCCATGAACATGCGCGCAGCCGCGCCTATCGCTGGGGCGAGGATGGCCTCGCCGGGTTTTCCGACAAGGCCCAGCACTGGTGCCTGGGCCTGGGTTTGTGGAACGAGCGCGACCCGATTCTCAAGGAGCGCCTGTTCGGCCTGAACAACAGCGAAGGCAATCACGGCGAAGACGTCAAGGAACTGTATTTCTTCGTCGATGGCGTACCGAGCCATGCCTATATGCGCATGCTCTACAAATACCCGCAGGGCGAATTCCCTTACACCGATCTGGTGCGCGAAAATGCCCGCCGCGGCCTGGCGGAGACCGAATACGAAATCCTCGACACCGGCGTGTTCGACGACAACCGCTATTTCGATGTGACGGTGGAATACGCCAAGCACACCGCTGACGATATCTTCATGCGCGTCACCGTGCACAACCGCGCCGATCAACCCGCGCGCCTGCGCGTGTTGCCGCACCTGTGGGCGCGCAACACCTGGAGCTGGGTCGCCGACGCGGAAAAGCCAAGCCTGACACTCGACGACCATCAAGTCCTGGCCCGTCATCCGCAACTGACGGATCGACAAGCCACTGCGTGGGGCGAAGCCGATTGCGAATGGCTGTTCTGCGAAAATCAGAGCAACTTCCCCAAGCTCGACGGTGTGCCGACGCAGGGGCCGTTCAAGGACGGGATCAATGATTACGTGGTCAATGGCGCTACCGACGCGATACGCCACGACCACGGAACCAAGGTCGCCGCGCAGTTCGTACTGACCTTCGACCCCGGCCAAACCCGCAGCGTGTTCCTGCGCTTTGCCCCGGCCGGTTCGCCGCAGGTCAACGCCCGGACGTTGTTCGAACGTCGCCGGGCCGAAGCCGATGGTTTCTACGCAGCGCTGCAAGCCGACATCAAAGACGCCGATGCGCGCAATGTTCAGCGCCAGGCCCTGGCCGGGTTGCTCTGGTCGAAACAGCTCTACTATTTCGACGTCAATCAGTGGCTCGACGGCGATCCGGCACAACCCGCGCCGCCCCCCGAGCGCACGCACATTCGCAATACCCATTGGCGGCACCTGTCGAATTTCGACATCGTCTCCATGCCCGACACCTGGGAATACCCGTGGTACGCCTCGTGGGATCTGGGCTTTCAAGCGGTGGCGTATGCGCTGATCGATCCGGGGTTCGCCAAGCACCAATTGTTGCTGCTGGTCAAAGACCGCTTCATGCACCCCAACGGCCAGTTGCCGGCCTACGAATGGCGTTTCGACGATGCCAACCCGCCGGTGCATGCCTGGGCCTGTTGGCGCGTGTATCAGCAGGACAAGGTGCTGACCGGGGCAGGGGACATGGACTTCCTCGAACGGATTTTCCACAAACTGCTGCTGAACTTTTCCTGGTGGGTCAACCGCAAGGACGCCGAGGGCCGCAACCTGTTCCAGGGCGGTTTTCTCGGGCTGGACAACATCGCCCTGTTCGACCGCTCGGCGTTGTTGCCGCCCGGCTATCAACTGGATCAGGCCGACGGCACGGCGTGGGTCGCCGCGTATGCCTTGGACCTGATGCGCATCGCCCTGGAACTGGCCAAACGCAACAGCGTGTATGTCGATATCGCGGTGAAGTTCTTCGAACACTTCCTCTACATCGCCGGGGCGATCAATAAAATCGACTCCGACGCCGAAGGCTTGTGGGACGAGCAGGATCAGTTTTTCTACGACGTGCTGCACCGTCCCGACGGCGTCAACGAACCCCTGCGTTTGCGCTCGATTGTCGGGCTGATGCCGCTGTTTGCGGTGCAGGTGTTGGAGCAGCACGAGCACGAAGGCCTGCCCGGTTTGCGCGAGCGTTTGCTCGGGTTTATGCGCCATCGCCCGGACCTGGCCAGCCTGGTGTCGCGCTGGACCGAACCCGGCGAAGGCAATCGCATGTTGCTGGCGTTGTTGCGGGGCGAACGCACCAAGGACTTGCTCAAGCGCATGCTCGATGAGAGCGAGTTTCTGTCAACCTTCGGCATTCGCTCCTTGTCCAAGGCCTTCGCCGAACAACCCTTCGGCATCCGCATCAACGGCGACAGCCTGTGCGCCCATTACGAACCGGCGGAATCCGAGTCGCGGCTGTACGGCGGCAACTCCAACTGGCGCGGGCCGGTGTGGATGCCGATCAACTACATGCTGATTGAATCCTTGCGCGAGTTTCACCGGTATTACGATCAGAACTTCTCGGTGGAATACCCGACGGGCTCGGGGTTTCTGGCGTCACTGGAAGAGGTCGCGGACAGCTTGAGCCAGCGCCTGACCAAGCTGTTTTTGCGGGATGAAGAGGGTAATCGGCCATCGATGGCGGGCTATGCGCAGTTGCAGGCCGACCCGGCGAGTCGGGATCTGGTGCTGTTCCATGAGTACTTTCATGGCGAGACCGGGCGTGGGTTGGGAGCGAGTCATCAGACCGGGTGGACGGCTTTAGTAGCGCTTTTGTTGCAGCCTTGAGACCGCGTTATCGTTCTTCGCGAGCAAGCCCGCTCCCACATTGGATCTGCGGCGTTCAACAGTCCCCTGTGGGAGCGGGCTTGCTCGCGAAGAGGCCCTAAAGGGCAGCGAAAATCACCCCGCCAAATCAACCTCCCGAACCCGCGCCCACACCGCCACCAACCGCTCCGGCGTCCCACACGCCTTGCGCTTCAACACAAAATTCCGGCACTTCTGCGCAAACTGTTTGCGGTTCTGCACCATGTCCAGATGCATCTCCTCCAATTCTGCATTCCGGCAATGCTGCATCAGTTGCGTATCGCAACGCCCCTTGCGCTCCCGAATTGCCGCATACGCCGGGTCACTCAACGCGCCGTTGGCCCGCTGCAACAACCACAAACCAAACTCATCCGGGCAACGCGGACCAATCTCCTGGACCATGCCCAGTTGCAACGCCTGGGTCGCGCTGACCGGCAGGCATTCTTCCGTGAGTTTTTCCGCCATGGCCTGGCCCACCGCGCGGGGCAGGCTGTAGGTCCAGTATTCGGAGCCGTACAGGCCCATGGTTTTGTAGTGTGGGTTAAGGACGATTTCGGCACGGGCGAAGACGATGTCGGCGGCCAGCGCCAGCATCACACCGCCAGCCCCGGCGCTGCCGGTCAAGCCGCTGATCACCAGTTGTCGAGCAGTGAGCAGTTCTTCGCAGACGTCATCGATGGCTTGAATATTCGCCCAGGCTTCCAGCCCCGGCATCTCGGCGGCTTGAATCACATTCAGGTGTACGCCATTGGAAAAACTGCCGCGTCCGCCCTTGATCAACAGCACCTTCGTGTCCCGCGCCTTGGCCCAGCGCAGAGCTTCCACCAGTCGCTGGCACTGCTCGGTGCTCATGGCGCCGTTGTAGAACTCGAACGTCAACTCGCCGACCTGCCCGGATTCGCGATAACGGATGGGTTGATAGGCTTCGGTGTTGAACGGGTTCGAGGCGATCGACCAATCGAGGGTCGGCACTTCGCGCAACTGTTGGGCGAGCACATGTCGCGCCGGACGCTTGAAGGTTTCTTCGCCGGGCAACGGTTTGCGCCGCAGCGAACCGATCCACACACTGTGATCCCCGGTCGCCACCAACACCGCGTCGTCGTGTACCGCCAGAATCTCCCCCGGCGTACCGCTGCGCGCGTCCAGATGGGCGTCATACACGTAGTACTGACCGCCCGACAGGCTGGCCAACACCCCCGGCTGACCGTCGGCCGCGTCGATGCTGCGTTTGATAAAGCGCGAGCAGTCGTGCCAGCTGAACGCGCGGTCGATCTGTTTCATGTTCGGCTGCAAGCGTCCCAGCACCTGATGTTGGCGGTAATCCACCGGCACCGGCACGAAACCGGCGATGAATTTTTCCACCACTTCGCGGATGCAACGAATCGCCGCATCGCTGACCCGCCCGTTGTACAGCTCGGATTTGCGCAGGCCCTGGGGCAGGTTGAATTCGCAGGTGGCCCAGACCGGACCGGCGTCCATTTCCTCCACCGCTTGCAACGCGGTGACGCCCCAACGCTCCCGCTCATGGGTGATCGCCCAGTCCAGGGCGCTGGCGCCGCGATCGCCGACGATGCCCGGATGGATGATCACCACTGGTAGCCGGGGATTGCTCCACAGTTGTTGCGGCACCCGGTCCTTGAGGAACGGGCAAATCACCAGGTCGGCGCCGGAGTGTTCGATCTGTTCGCGCACGGCGTCTTCGTCGGTAAACAGCACCACGCTGGGTGAGTGCCCGGCCTCGCGCAATGCCAGCCAGGCCCGTTGGGTCAGGCCGTTGAAGGCGGATGACAGCAGAATGATCTTGAGTGAACGCATGAGTGCCTCTTCCTTGAGAATGGTCAGCCGCGGGCTCCCAATGAGCCGTCCCTGGCTTTCGATGGAAGCGCGATGGTAGTCACTACGGAAAGGTGGGCTAGTGACGGGGATCAAGCTTGTGGCAAACACCACGACCCCAATGTGGGAGCGGGCTTGTGTGGGCGCGGGCTTGCTCGCGAAGGCGTCGTGTCAGTCAACGTCAATGTCGACTGATACACCGCTTTCGCGAGCAAGCCCGCTCCCACAGGGGGGGATTGTCTGTGTTGGTTAGAACGCGAAACAGGAGCAGCCAAACGCGCCCCAGAATCCCTGGAAGTCACTGACCGGCGCCGAGGACATTCGCGCCCGTTGGTGGCTGTGGGCATGCACCGCACACGCCCCGACACACTGGTGAACCTGCGCCGTCAGCGGCGCCAACGGTTGCCAGTGCCCCGGCACCTTGGTCACGGGCGACCATTCAGGTACGACCGGGATCGGCGGCGGTGAGAGTTTTTCGAACTCGACGCTGCCATAGACAATCTTGCCATCGACGATGGTCAGCACCGATTCGATCCACTTGATCGCTTCGTCCTCGATGTGAAAGTAATCCGCCGACAGCGCAATCAAATCCGCCAGTTGCCCGACCTTGATCTGGCCTTTCTTGCCTTGCTCTGACGAGAACCAGGCGCTGCCGTGGGTGAACAGTTCCAGCGCCGTGTCGCGACTCAGGCCTTGCGGGTACAGCTCCAGGCCGCCAACGGTGCGGCCGCTGACCAGCCAGTACATCGAGGTCCACGGGTTATAACTGGACACCCGCGTGGCATCGGTGCCGGCACCGACCGGGATGCCTTCGGCCAGCATGCGCGCGATCGGTGGCGTATGTTCGGCGGCTTTGGCGCCGTAGCGATCGACGAAGTATTCACCCTGGAACGCCATGCGATCCTGAATCGCAATGCCGCCGCCCAAGGCTTTGACCCGTTCGATGTTCTGCGGGGTGATGGTTTCGGCGTGGTCGAAAAACCACGGCAGGCCATCGAATGGAATGTCGCGATTGACCTTCTCGAACACGTCGAGCATGCGGCTGATGGATTCGTTGTAGGTCGCGTGCAAACGGAACGGCCAACGTTGTTCGACGAGGTGACGCACCACCGGTTCCAGTTCCTGCTCCATGGTTTGCGGCAAGTCCGGGCGTGGTTCGAGGAAGTCTTCGAAGTCCGCCGCCGAAAACACCAGCATTTCCCCGGCACCGTTATGCCGCAGGAAGTCGTCGCCCTGGCCGTAGTGGGAGGTGTTGGTCCAGTTCTTGAAATCGGTCAGCTCTTCCTTCGGTTTTTGGGTGAACAGGTTGTAGGCGATGCGCACCGTGAGTTGCTGGTCTTTGGCCAGTTGCTGGATGACTTGGTAGTCGTCCGGGTAATTCTGATAGCCGCCGCCGGCATCGATGGCGCTGGTCAGGCCGAGGCGATTGAGTTCGCGCATGAATTGGCGGGTCGAGTTGACCTGATATTCCAGCGGCAACTTCGGCCCTTTGGCCAACGTCGAGTAGAGAATCATCGCGTTCGGGCGCGCAATCAGCATGCCGGTCGGGTCGCCATTCGCGTCGCGAACGATCTCGCCACCCGGCGGGTTCGGCGTATCGCGGGTGTAGCCAACCACTTTCAGCGCGGCGCGGTTGAGCAGGGCACGGTCGTAGAGGTGCAGGACAAATACCGGTGTATCCGGTGCCGCTTTGTTCAATTCTTCAATCGTGGGCAGACGTTTTTCGGCGAACTGGAATTCGTTCCAGCCACCTACTACCCGGACCCATTGTGGCGTGGGCGTGCGGTCAGCCTGATCCTTGAGCATGCGCAAGGCATCGACCAGTGACGGCACGCCTTCCCAGCGCAGTTCGAGGTTGTAATTCAGGCCGCCGCGAATCAGGTGCAGGTGCGAGTCGTTGAGGCCGGGGATCACCGTGCGGCCGTGCAGGTCGATGATCTGCGTGCCGGGGCCTTGCAACGCCATGGCCTGGGCATCGCTGCCGACCACCACGAAGCGGCCATCCTTGATCGCCACCGCACTGGCCTGGGGCTTCTTGCGGTCAACGGTGTGCAAGCGTCCGTTGTACAGAATCAGATCGGCCGGGGCATCGAGCATGGTTTTACTCCCTGCGAAAAGTGGGCTGACCCAGGCACCGACGGCGCCTGCCGAAAGGCCTTGCAGTACACGACGGCGGTTGAATCCGTCGTGGTCGTCAGGTGGGCTCATGGCAATGTTCTCCGCTCGGTGGCGCATCAAAGAACAGCCGATGTCTGACGCATGCGGCCAGAAGGAATATAGACCGCAAAACCCTGGGCGGCCTGTTTTAACTGCCCGGCAGATCGGTTAGATTCCCCGCCCGCCAAACAAGGATGTAGACGATGATTAAACTCAGTCAGCCGAAAGGTATCTTGATCGCGGCGCTGATCGCCGTCGGTCTGGCCGGGACTTACCTGTATGCCGGGCAGAGCAACAGCCCCCCTGTTCCCGACACGGTGATGATGACCTCGCGCGCGACCGGCCCTGTCGGGCCGAGGTTCGATGCCACGAAATGGTTTCGAAGTGGCATGTACGTGACGCAGGAACTCGACGGCGGGATCAATCCCTACATCATGACGCGCCGCGAGCCGTTTGTTTTCAAGGCCAAGGACAACGTATTCCTGGTTCAGGAAGCCCTTGAGGCGCTGAAAGATGTTCAGCCCGAAGTGAATACTCAACTCATCTGGGATACATGGCCGGTGCTGACCCGGCGCGTGCGTTACGAGTCCAGCGTTTTCCTGGCCCCGGATAAGCCGGCGGATCTTTACAACCTGTATCTGCAAGTGAGTTATCGCCGGTTTGTCATCAGCCTCAGGCTCGAAGGCGATGAAGGGGAACTGCACTTTGACGATGACGTGACCGAGGTCAACAGCGTCGATGCGCTGGAAGAAGAACACACCACGATCTTCGAAGAAATGGATGACGCCGGAACGCGTTGAGGCCAGAAACGACGAATCCCGCCAAAGTGGCTGGATTCGTGTGCTACCAGAGAGGCTCCCCGAAGCAGGGAGCCGTCATCTTACGAAGGGAACAGCTCGGACAGTTTCATCGCCAGCATCATGTCGCCTTCAGCGCGCAGTTTGCCGCCCATGAACGCTTGCATGCCGTCGGTCGAACCGTCAACGATGCCTTCCAGGGTTTCGCCGTCCATCACCAGAGTGACCTGGGCGTCCGGGTTTTCGCCTTCTTTCAGCTCGCAGGTGCTGTCTTTGACGATCAGCGAGAAGTTCTTGGTGTCGTCGATGCGGAAACCGAATACCAGGTCCAGACCGGCAGCGGCGGCTGGGTTGAACTTGGCTTTCATTGCTTGTACGGCATCAGCTACGGAGGTCATGGTTCGATCCTTTCTTGGTTAAATAAGAGCTGGGGAATTACAGCTGGGTAATACAGCTGGGTGATTACAGCCAGGGTCACAATAGTCCGGACTCAGCGAAACGTAATGAGTTCCGGGGCCTTCAGCAGTTGCAGGTGTGCATGACTGTTGAAGGAAGCCAGAGCCACCTCGCGACCACGGAACTTCAGTTGGTTGAGCGAGGTGTTGACGATTTGCCAGTTGAGCTCAAAGGCCTGCCGCGCAGGCATTTGCGTAATGAGGTGGAGCAGGGCGGTGATGGTGCCGCCGGAGGTGAACACGGCGATTTTCTGAGTGTTGTCGGCCTGTTCCAGGATGCGATGCAGACCGGCCTGAACACGTTCGACAAAGCCCAGCCAGCTTTCCAGCCCCGGCGTGTCGTAGGTGCCGGCCAGCCAGCGCTCGATGATCAGGGCGAAGATGCGCTGGAATTCGGCGCGGTTTTGCGCAGCGTTGCGCAGGATGTCGAGGGCTTCCGGCTCGTCTTCCAGCATGGCCGGGAGCAGGGCGCGGATCACCGCGTCGGCATCGAATTCGTTGAAGGCGGAATCGATTTCCAGGGTCGGCACCGGCAGGCCCACGGCGGCGTACTGTTCCAGCGCGCTGTTGGCCGTATGTTGCTGGCGGCGCAAGTCTCCCGACAGGCAGCGATCGAAGCTGACACCCAGCCCGGCCAGGTGCTGGCCGAGGATTTCTGCCTGGCGTACACCGGTCGGCGACAGGACGTCGTAGTCGTCTGCACCAAAGGAGGCCTGGCCATGTCGAATCAAGTAGATGCTGCCCACGTCCGCGTCATCCCGGTACGTTGAAGGTTTGGCGAGGTTATGAGGATGACCGTGAGCTGTCAATGAAAAAACATACGCTTGTTTGAAATGCCCGTTACAGGCCTGTTGCCAAAGGTTTCATGGCTGGCCCCAAAGGCGGGGCATGGGTATGCTGGAGCCATCCCGCGCGAGTGTTTCAGCGGCGCATCAGTATTAGAGGAGTCCTGTGTGGAGTTTTTTGCCGAGTACGCCAGTTTCCTGGCCAAGACCGTGACACTGGTGATCGCCATTCTGGTGGTCCTGGCCAGTTTCGCGGCATTGCGCAGCAAAGGTCGGCGCAAGTCGGCCGGTCAGTTGCAGGTCAGCAAACTCAATGATTTCTACAAAGGGCTGCGCGAACGCCTGGAGCAATCCCTGCTCGACAAGGATCAGCTCAAGGCCCTGCGCAAGTCCCAGGCTAAAACCGATAAGAAACAGAAGAAGAAACCCGAAGCCAAGGCCCGGGTGTTCGTGCTGGATTTCGATGGTGACATCAAGGCGTCGGCCACTGAAAGCCTGCGCCACGAGATCACCGCGCTGCTGACCCTCGCCACGCCCAAGGACGAAGTGGTCCTGCGCCTGGAAAGCGGCGGCGGCATGGTCCACAGCTATGGCCTGGCGTCGTCGCAACTGGCGCGCATCCGTGACGCCGGCGTGCCGCTGACTGTGTGCATCGACAAGGTCGCCGCCAGCGGCGGCTACATGATGGCGTGCATCGGCGAGAAGATTATCAGCGCGCCGTTCGCCATCCTCGGTTCCATTGGCGTGGTGGCGCAGTTGCCGAACGTCAACCGCCTGCTGAAAAAGCATGACATCGACTTCGAAGTGCTGACCGCCGGCGAGTACAAACGCACCCTGACCGTGTTTGGCGAAAACACCGAGAAGGGCCGCGAGAAATTCCAGGAAGACCTGGACATCACCCACGCGCTGTTCAAGAACTTCGTCGCCCGCTATCGCCCGCAACTGGCGATCAATGAAGTGGCCACCGGCGAAGTCTGGCTTGGTGTGGCGGCGCTGGACAAACAACTGGTGGACGAACTCAAGACCAGTGACGAATACCTCTCCGAGCGTGCCAAGGGTGCCGAGCTGTACCACCTGCACTACGCCGAACGCAAAAGCCTGCAGGAACGCGTCGGCCTCGCCGCCAGCGGTTCCATCGATCGCGTATTGCTGAGCTGGTGGAGTCGCCTGACCCAACAACGCTTCTGGTAACACGTATATGAGCCCGGCCACTTCGGTGGCCGGGCTTTTTTATGGGCGATGGTTTTACCGCATAAATAAAAAGAGGGCAGGTGGTATATATGTATTGTTTAAATTCGAGTTGTTGATTTGTTCGCGCAAGTTCTAATCGGCTATTCGCGCTTTTAATCGAAATGCCGGGCGATAGACTGATGACTCTTATCAGTCGCAAGGATCGCCGGATATGTCTTCAACGCCCATTAACAAAACACCCCAAGGCATGACGCCTGAAGAACAGGGTGTTTTCTTCGATTTCTTCAAGCGTAAAGCACTCCCTTCATGGCTATTGGAAGCCACCCCCCAAAGGCGCAAAGCCCTGCACGCTGCTCTCGTCGCCAGTCATTACTCCCGGGCTGAAACCATCACGGTGATGGCCGGGTTGAAAAGCCCGGAAAAATTCTGCGCCCCGTTACTGGCCAAGGCCATGTCCGACAAGTTGGGCGAGCCTCTGGATGTAACCGGTATTGTTTTCCAACATGTTCGTTCCACTTCAAGTTTTCTGGGGCTTAATAAGAAACTGATACTGCCCATCGACAGGGACTTGTTAGCTGCCGCCTGTGAGAACTTTGAAGAGAGTGAAACACTGTCCAGTCATTATCATGAAAAATCCGTGATCTATCAGCCGGAACGTATCAACGGAAGAGCTAATAAAGTACTGGATATCCAGCCCCACGAGTTCGCGCAACTGTGTCGCACGCTGGACCTGGGCAAGCAATACCAAACGCACCTCGACCGTGTTCTCCAGCCTTATGGCAGCACCAGCGAGGTGCAGAAAAAATGCTCGGCCCACGCCCGGCGCCAACTCGACGTTGATCGGCACACGGCGCTCATGCAGAAACACATTGGCGACAAGGTTTTTCAGATGCTCGGGCAACTCCTGGGCAACCAGTCGCCGATCAAACTCGACCAGCACACCATCGCTTTCCAACGCCTGGAGTTGATGGACCATGCACTGCACGGCGCCATGCTGTTCGTTGCCGTCAGTGACGGTGCGTATTCTGATAACCCTTGCGTGCTGTATTTACCCGGTGACCCGACCCAACCTTTAAAGGAGTACTCGACCTTCCGGCGATTTGAACTCGACTTGAGTGCGCGATTGCGGAGCGAGGATTTCGTGCCTTTTGCCAAGGGGCTGGTGACGCTTGCGGATCGGGTTGGCTTTGAAGAGATGCTCAAGCTGCGTCTGCTCGGGGCGACAGCAGGCTGGATGCTGCCCTCCCATACGGCTTTTATACCGGTCACGGCGATCGGGGTCAGCGGCGATTTTTTCGCCGAGCTTTATCGTCAGCGTGTGGTGCGGGTGATGGCCGATGCGCGGCAACTGGTGGTGCCGACCGGCGACGAAGACGAGAAAACCCGCGTGGCCCGGTTGGAAGGCTACAAGGAGCTGGGGCTCGATATTGCGTTGCTCGCGGCTTCATTCATTCCGGTGGTGGGCGAGGTCTTGATGGCGGTGGCCGCAGCCCAACTGTTGCTGGGGGTGTACCACGGTGTCGAGAGTTGGGCTGCCGGGGAGCAGGAGCAAGCCACGGATTATTTCTTCGACACCTTGGAGAACCTCATCATCATGGCGGCGCTGGCCGCCGGCGGAGCGGCGGTGAAAGCCACTTTCCTGAAAGTCAGGGGTTCGAGCTTTGTCGAAAGTCTGCGTCAGGTCAGGTTGTCCGGCGACGAGGAACGCCTGTGGAAGCCGAGCTTGGTGCCTTACCGCCAAGACATGGCGCTGCCGGCCTGGCTCAAGCCCGATGAACGAGGGCTGCGCTGAATTAACGATCAGGCCTACCTGACCGTCGAAAAACAGGTCTATGCCGTTCGCCAGCGGGCGGACAGCGGGGTGTGGGAGGTGCAGAAGCCGGCGATCCGGGAAACCTATCATCCGCGACTCGAAACCAACGACGCAGGGGCCTGGCGCCACGATTCCGAGTTGCCCCAGGAATGGGATCGGCTGCGACTGTTCCGGCGACTGGGCTATTCGGAGGAGGACATTCCGAACGCCAGGGCGCTGCAGATCCTGGCGGTCAGTTCCGTTGATGAAGGCATTTTGCGCCGGGCGCTGATTGACCGCATGAACCCGCCAGCGTTGTTGATCGATACCGTTCGACGTTTCGCCACCGACCAATCCGTCAGCCAGTTTATCGAGCAGATGCAGGGTGCCACCGCTGAACCCCTGGCCGATGCCGATCTGCAGTTGCGGTTAGTGGTGACGCTGAAGAAATGGCCCGTACAGACGCGGCTCAAGGTCGTCGATGTTGAAGGTCATGCGCTTGAGGAATTCGCCCATCCTGATGCCAAGGTACCGGCGAAAACCATCAGTCTGACCCAGGCGCAGGTCAAGGCGGGACAGTTCTACACCAGCCTGCTGGCCGGCCTCGGCACCACGGAAAAGGAAAGTCTGCTGGGCTCGTCAACCAAGGTGCCCGCCGAACAGATTGCGGCGCTGGTGAACGTGTTGGCGGAACACGCGGATCGCAAGCGCCTGGAACTGTTTACCTGGATTTACCGGCGGGATGGCCCTGTCCAGGAAAGCCGCACCAACCCCTTGCGCAACAAATTCCCCGACCTGCCGATCAGCGTGCTCGATGAATTGGTGCATTACGCCGAGGATAATGAATGGGCTCAACTGGATGAGGGCAACGTCCCGTTGCGGCTCGCCGAAGAGGCTCGGCGTTTTCAACAGGTGGTGCGCATCAGTCGTGCTTACGAAGGGCTATACCTGAACGCGGCCGGCGGGATCGACACTGACCGATTGGTGTTCAACACCCTGAAAAATCTGCCGGGCTGGAAAGGTGACATCTATCTTCGCGTATTGGAGTGGTCGTTCTACACCGACGAGTACGCCAGCCTGGGCTCCGAAAACGCCTCGCAGAAAGTGTTGATCAGCGCTCATCCTGATCGATATGACGCACTGGACGAGAATTACGCGCTGCGCAGCAATCTGCCGGGCCGCACCCGTGCACATTACTTCCAGGCCCTGTGGGAAGGGCTGACGCCGTCCCGTCGCGAAGCATTGGGCGTGGCCGGAGCTGATGGCGCATTGAGGCTGAGGGAAAAGATCACCGCGCTGGCACTGGAGCGCCACGGGATGGCCGGTCAGACGTTGGGCATAGCCTTCCGCCGCGCGGGGTATGTGTCACCCATGCGCCTGGCCGATCCGTTGCTGGGGGCGGCCCCCGAAGTGCACCTGTCTGAACCACTGACGTCATCGGTCAAGTCTTCCGCATTGATCCATCGCGCCAAAGAGCTGTATCCCAGCCATTCTCCGGAGCAGATCAATCTATTTCTGACGGGGTTGGGCTCGGTCGAGGTGCTGGTCGCCAGGAAGCTGGAAAGTCTCAGGCTCGAATACCTGAAGATCGTCGAGGTGTTGCAGGGCTGGATCCGTCGCGATACCTGGTACCAACTGCCGGACGGGCCGCGGCTCAAAGTGTCAACGCTGGCCAAATCCAGGGTCTCCCGGGAAATCATCCGTTGCTGGCGCAAGGAAACCCCCAGCCGGCTCACTCTCGACGGAAGGCTCTATGAGCTGACGTTACCGCCGTTGCAGGTGGGGGATCTGCCGATCATTACCGGCGACTTCAGCCATGTCGGCAGTCTGGTCATGGATCGCATCGGTGCCAGCATCGGGTTGAACAGTTTTTTGTACAACTTCAAGCAGCTGCGCCACTTGTCCATGGTCGGCAATGAGCTGACAAGGGTGGCCCTGGCCGTCGGTGACATGTCTCGGCTTGAAACCCTGAACCTGAGCGAAAACCAGGTTCGGCTGACGAGCGCCACAGTCGAAGTGCTGGGGGGATTGACTGATCTCAAGACCCTGAACCTGAGTAATAACCCGACCCTGAACCTGAGCCCCAATGTCGCGCGGCTGACCCGGCTCGAGCGGCTGGAGCTAGGCAACACAGGCATCAACGAGTGGCCGGCGGGCTCCACGGGGTTGGCGGGATTGCAAGTGCTGGACCTGCGTAACAACCGCATCAGTCATATTCCCGAGGACGTCTTTGCGGCTTCTGGCCGGTTGAACCGGGGCACTGATATCAGCGGGAATCCCTTGACTCCCGAGACGCAACGGCGAGTCGCGGCTTACCAGCTCACCGCTGAAATCAGCCTGGGGCTGGTGTTGTCAGGGCATTGGCAAGGGTTGGCTGAGGCCGTGGCGGACATGAGCATGAGCGCGACATGGCTGACAGGCATCGCCAGCCAGGAGGCCGTACAAAAACGCATCACGTGGGGCTCGCTGTTGGCCTATCCGGACGGGCAGGCGTTTTTTTCGCTGTTGATGCGATTGCGCTATACCGCTGATTTTCGGATGGTCTATCGCTCGTTGAGGCTGCGGGTCTGGGACGTGGTTTCGGCGGCGGCTGAAGACGATGCCCTGAGGCGCGTGCTGTTTCGCATGGCCAGCACCGGCCGCAGCAGTGCCGACGGGATTTCCCTGTTGTTCAGCGACCTGCACGTCCGGGTGTTGTGTTACCGGGCCATGAGCGCCGCCAGAACCGGGGTCAACGCCCTGGAAGGTCAACTGGCCTTGCTGTTGCGTGGTTTGTTCCGGTTGCAGGAAGTCGAGCGGCTGGCCCTCAACAACATCCTCTCGCGCCGCAGCACCGGTCCGTTGACTGACGAACAGGCCATGGAAATCAGCCTGGCGTTTCGAGTGGGCCTGGCGGATCGCCTGAACCTGCCCGCCCAGCCCCGGGAGATCAACAATCGCCTGAGTGTCGACGTGATTCCGCCCACCCTCGATTGGGTCTACAGCAAAGTGGTCGAGGCAGAGCACTCGACGCAGTTGGTGGACTGGATCTCGTCCCAGGAATTCTGGACCGAATACCTGGAAAGTATCCATATCGAGCAATTTGACGAGCTCGTCATCAACACCGCGACGGCCTTCGCCCGACTCGATGGCCAACACCATTACACCCGGGAGCAGTTCAATCAGAGCATGGATGGCATCGTCAACAACTACGCCAATCAACGCACGACGCTGTTCAGGCAGTTGACGTCGCAAGCCCTGGCGCGCCATCCCGAACTTGAGCTGCCGGTCATGGCGGCGGGCTGAGACCGTCGCGAACAAACACACGGGACCTGATCACTGCAAGGATTGCACATGAACGCTTTCGAACAACCAGGCAAGACTGCCGGGGCGATATCCAGCCTCGGGCTGGAGGCAGTCCTGCCTCTGACTGCCGCGCAATACGCGGCAAAACTGATCCGGCAACGCTGGGGCGAAGCGCCCTCGGAGGCGCTGCTGGTGGACCTCAATTACGATTTTTACGGCTACCCGGCCGTTGGCGACACTCATTTGGGCAAGGCCCGGACCTCGCAAAGTCTGGTTCAGGTTCTGCTGAACAACTACCAGACCGTGGGCGCCGGCCGGTTTGGCGAGACGGCTTTTGGCCTTTACACGCCGCCGGTGGTGGGGCCGCAGGTGCGCATCGTCGATATTGACGAATCGATCAATCCTGGCGGCGGCTTTCGCGATTACGAAGGCATCTATCGACAAACCACGCCGCAACGCTACGGTCCGGACACTCAATTGGCCTTGCAACCGGCCGAGTTCAAGGCGTGGGTATGGCAGCTCGAATTCAAGGATTTGTACGCCGCTTATGTCCGCGATGCCTGGCCGGAAGACAAGACGATCCTGGCCCC
Source organism: Pseudomonas sp. NPDC096950 (assembly GCF_044762525.1). Lineage (NCBI taxonomy): Bacteria > Pseudomonadati > Pseudomonadota > Gammaproteobacteria > Pseudomonadales > Pseudomonadaceae > Pseudomonas > Pseudomonas sp. NPDC096950. The sequence goes on from NZ_JBIWEL010000001.1 coordinate 852,121, forward strand.
GGGGGGCTATCCGTTGCGCACCGGGGTCAAGACCGCTTTTGTCATGGCAGCCTGGCTTCAACATCAGGAAAACAGCTTGAGCGGGGCGGGGCTCAGCCTGGCACTTCGCGCTGCCGGACTTGACCCTCGGCAACCATGGGCGCAACTGACGGTCGAGCAGATGCAGGCTCAAGCGCCGATTCCGCCGTCAGTCGAAGCGGCACGCCTGGTGATCTATCGCTACACCTCCCGCGATATCTGGAGTTTCAAGGACCGGGCCAGTGGGCGGATTGTGCTGTACGTGCCGGGAAACTCTTCACCGTTCCACGAGTTTGCCGACCTCCAGTCCTTGCGCGAATGGTTAGTCGAAATGGGTCGCGATGCCAGCAAACGCCAGGCGTTGGCGGCACATTTTGCCGAGGATGATCGAGAGGACGGCACCTTTCATGCCGGCGTGTTCACGGCCCTGGAAGGCATGGCCACGTACCCGCGCCAATACCAGTTGAAAAAGGGCCATGGCTTTTTCAACAACGATGGTTACTGGCCGGCGGCGGATTACATTCATCTGCAAGTACCCGATGCAACCACTGACCCTTTCGCCCAGTGGGTGCTGGGCATGAAGCAAGCGGCCCAGGCCAGCATCGAAAGCATTCGTGACGATGCCCAGGTCAATCGGGACAACCTGAGCGCGGTGGTCGAACCGGTCGCGCAATGGGTCGAAAAGTTCGGTCCGCTGGCCTTGTTCGTGCCCGGCGCCGAGGGCTTGCTGGCCCTGGCCGGGTTGATCGATGCCGGTTATGGACTGGCGCAAGCGGTGGATGGCCAGACAGCGGATGAACGTTCGACCGGGGTCACTCGCACGGTATTTGGTTTGCTCAATGCCTTGCCGGTAGCCATGGCCGGCGTGGTGGCGAGGACCGAAGAGCACGCGGTGGCGGGCATGCTCCGCGAACCGGAGGTGATCGATGCACCAATGCCCGCCATCGCCACCGAAGGCACCGAGTCCTTCAGCGATGAAGTGTTGAGCCAGATTGGCCATGTCTGCGATATCGACGATGATCTGCTGGCCCGGATGCAGGCTGGTCTTCGCCCGCCGACACCCATCGTCGCGGACACCCTCGCGCGGTTTCGCATTGACCAGGAAGTGCAGCAGGAATCAAACGCAGCCGAGCTATTCAAGCAACGTTACGCCGCGCTGCAACACTCGGAACATGCCTGGGTGAATCTGTTTCAGCAGCGTTATCCCGGTCTGCCGAAAAACGCCATCGAACAGATACTCGACCGCTCTGGCGTGGACATCACGGCACCGCATACCCCGGCTGACGCCATACGCGTATCAAGTCAGCTGAGCGCCAAGGCCCAGCAGTATGCGTTTCATGTGCGGCTGACCCGCGCCTATGAAGGCCTGTACTTGCGTTCGGTCGAGCAGGCCGACAGCGACGTGCTGGCCCTGCATTCCCTGCGGCGTCTGCCGGGATGGTCACCGCAGACCCGCATCGAGATCATCGACGGAGCTTCGGCGAATGCCCGAGTGCTGGACAGCATCGGCCCTCGGGGCGGCGGCCAATATCGGCAACTGATCAAGCAAGGTTCGCGCTATCAAGCCAACCCTCCCGTCACGGGCCAGACCGTCGATTTCCCTACCGCGCTGCTGGCGACGCTACCCGCTGAACAACGCGCGGCATTGGGGTTGAGCCCGGACAGCGCCTTGCAGGACTTGACGATAAAACTGCGGGAGGCTGCGTTACCCCGGGCGGAACTGGAACTCGGGTTGCGCCGAATGGACGCGGGCCTGCCGTTCGATAGCCTCGGTCTGTGGGGCGGCGGTTTCCCGACGACTGCGCAAGGTGAGGTGCTGTCCAGGAATATCGTGAAATTACAGGTCCGGGAAATTTATCCGCAGATGTCGGCGCAAGAGATGGAGGCATGGATTGATGACGCGGGCCTCAGTGTCCAGGCGCAGCTGGCGAACCTGACTGATCAGTTGCAGCAGCTGCGCGTCGATCTAGTGGACTGGATCGAGCAGGTCGAAGCCGATGCCGAAGACATGGACATCGAGTTGCTCGAAGCGGGTGATGAGGACGCCCAGGGACTGAGCCCCGAGGAGGTTGAAGAAGAAAATGACGAGCGCATCAACGAGGCCATCGAGTATGAACGCCGCACCCGAATTGAACTGGCCAGCGAATTGGAAGCCCTGTGGCAGCGGCGCGGCGATGCGGCCAGTCAGGTGTATTTCGATGGTCAGTTCGTGGGCTTTCAGCTGGATCTGGACTTCGAACAGCTGCACTGCTTGCCGCGCCTGAACGTCAAGTTGCCGGATGTGGTGATGCTGTCGGCCTCGAATCTCACGCTGACACAGACCGAGAGCCTGTCAGGGTTTCTGGAGAGCCTGCCCAATCTGCGCACGCTGGATCTGGGGAGCACGGACCTGCGTATCGCGGTGGCTGGCGTCGGGTTTCGTGCGAGCCTGCCTGAGGCGATCAGCCAATTGACGCAGCTCACCCGCCTCAATCTCAAGGGTACCGGGTTGATGCTGACGGAGCAAACCGCCGGCAAACTGAGCGGACTGACCCGCCTGGAAGCACTCGACCTGAGCGACAACCCGTTGGGTGTGCCGCCGGTGGTGTTGCAGATGACGGCTCTACGGCGCTTGAACCTGCGCGCCACGGGTATCAGCCTGTGCCCGGTGGGTGTGCTTGATCGCCCGTATCTGCAACGTCTGGATCTGCGCGCCAACCTGATCACGCGGATTCCTGAAGCGGTCAGGATGCAGTCCGTGAGTACGGATAATCTGCTGCTGACGGGCAACCCGCTATCCGATGAAGACACCCTGCGCTGGGTCGTGACCCATCGTCAGCAAACCGGTATCAACGTGTGGATGGGACTGCCGAACGCGGACGTGCTCCGGCCCGAGGCCTGGCTGGTCGGGCTCTCGCCGGAACAAGCAGCCTTGCAGGCTCAGCGCTGGCAACGGCTGGTGGAGGAGGCGGGGAGCGCGCGGTTTTTTGAAACCCTGGAGGTGCTGCGGCGCACGGCGGATTTCCAGGTGGATTACGCGCCTTTGCAACAACGGGTATGGCAGGTGGTCGAGGCGGTGGAGGCGTCACCGTCGCTTTGCCAGCATCTGTTCCGTGAGGTGCGGTGGCCGGCGATCAACGCCAACAACCCATTTGCCGGGCTGATCGGGCTCGAAGAACGCGTCACGACTTACCAGGCGTCTGGCCAATAACTTTCTGACAGGCGAAAAAAAACCTTGGGCCCCGGCGCAATGCCAGGGCCCAAGGCTTTTTAGCCATCAGCGGCGACGGAACAGCGGCAGCGGTTCGTCGGTGGCAGCCTGGTACGTCACCGAGAAGTCCTTGAGGCCTTCGAGGGCTTCGTACGGGTCTTTATCGGCGCGAATCGCAAAGGCGTCGAACCCGCAGCGGTGCATGTAGAACAACTGGTCGCGCAGTACATCGCCAATCGCCCGCAGCTCGCCTTTGAAACCATAGCGGTCACGCAGCAGGCGGGCGTTGGAGTAGTTGCGGCCATCGGTGAAGGCCGGGAAGTTCAGGGCGATGACCTGGAAGTTTTCCACGTCGTCACCGATTTCTTCGGCTTCTTCATCGGCGTCCAGCCATACACCCAGGCCGCCGTCGCGGGCCTTGAGCATACGGCCGTGTTCGCGCCACAGCGACAGCGGGACGATCAGGTCGTCGCAGTTGCTGATCTCGTCGATGTTGAAATCCTTGGGCAACAGGTGCCAGGTTTCGTCGACGACTGCGTTGTTCTTAATGATTCGCTGCATAGACGCGCTCCTTGAAGAGGTCGATACCAATACGCTGATAGGTGTCGATGAAGCGCTCGTCTTCGTGACGTTGTTCGATGTACACGTTGATCAGCTTCTCGATCACATCAGGCATGGCTTCCTGGGCGAAGGACGGGCCGAGGATCTTGCCCAGGCTGGCGTCACGACTGGCGCTGCCACCCAGGGACACCTGGTAGAACTCTTCGCCTTTCTTGTCCACCCCGAGGATGCCGATATGGCCGACGTGGTGGTGACCGCAAGCGTTCATGCAACCGGAGATGTTCAGGTCCAGTTCGCCGATGTCGAACAGGTAGTCCAGGTTGTCGAAACGACGCTGGATCGATTCGGCGATCGGGATCGACTTGGCGTTAGCCAGGGAGCAGAAGTCACCACCCGGGCAGCAGATGATGTCGGTCAGCAAGCCGATGTTCGGCGTGGCGAAACCTTGCTCGCGCAATTCGCCCCACATCGCGAACAGTTGGGACTGTTCAACGTCGGCCAGGATGATGTTCTGCTCGTGGGAGGTGCGCAGTTGACCGAAGCTGTAACGCTCGGCCAGGTCGGCCACGGCGTCGAGCTGCTTGTCGGTGATGTCGCCCGGTGCAACACCGGTCGGCTTCAGGGACAGGGTCACGGCCACATAACCCGGCTTCTTGTGGGCCAGGGTGTTGCGGGTGCGCCAGCGGGCGAAACCCGGGTGTTCCTTGTCGAGATCGGCCAGGGCGGCGGCCTGGTTGTCCAGGGCCTTGTAGTCCGGATCGACGAAGTGTTTGGCGACGCGATGCACTTCGGCTTCGGTCAGCGTGGTCTGGCCACCGCGAAGGTGTTCCATTTCCGCGTCGACTTTTTGCGCGAAGACTTCAGGGGTCAAGGCTTTGACCAGGATCTTGATCCGCGCTTTGTACTTGTTGTCGCGACGGCCATAGCGGTTGTAGACCCGCAGGATGGCGTCGAGGTAGCTCAACAGGTCCTGCCACGGCAGGAACTCATTGATGAACGCGCCAACAACAGGCGTACGGCCCAGGCCGCCACCGACCAGCACACGGAAACCCAGTTCGCCGGCGGCGTTGTGCACCGGCTCTAGGCCGATGTCGTGGACTTCGATGGCCGCACGGTCGGAAGTCGAACCGTTGATGGCAATCTTGAATTTGCGCGGCAGGTAGGCGAATTCCGGGTGGAAGGTGGTCCACTGACGGACGATTTCGCACCATGGTCGCGGGTCGATCAACTCGTCGGCAGCAACACCGGCGAACTGGTCGGTGGTGACGTTGCGCAGGCAGTTGCCGCTGGTCTGGATCGCGTGCATCTGCACGGTGGCCAGTTCGGCGAGAATGTCCGGAATGTCTTCCAGTGCCGGCCAGTTGAACTGCACGTTCTGCCGGGTACTGATGTGGGCATAGCCCTTGTCGTAGTCACGGGCAATCCTGGCCATCATTCGCGTCTGGCGCGAAGTCAGTTGGCCGTAAGGCACTGCCACCCGCAACATCGGGGCGAAACGCTGGATATAAAGGCCATTTTGCAGGCGCAGGGGGCGGAATTCTTCTTCGCTCAGCTCGCCTGCCAGATAGCGTCGGGTCTGATCACGGAACTGCTTGACGCGGTCCTCGATGATCCGCTGATCGTACTCGTCGTATACGTACATATAAGTCCTGTTCTCAGGCTTGGGCCGGTCGGTTCCAGTTGCGTTTTTCGCTTGCTGAAGTCTCCGATACTGCCTCGGCAATTCTGCGCGCACGGCCGCGCACTCCCTACGGAGCCGGGGCAAGATACCAGTTTGCAGTTATGCGCAAAAGTGATGTTTGAGTATATGTAAAGAACCAAAACGCCTAACGAGAACCGTTATTACTAAACCCACATTTGTGGTGCGGGCAATCGTCGTCTTTACTGTGGTCGAGTCTTTATGCAATCACCGATAAAACCGACAAGAGGCGATGCAATGAGCAACCCGACTAAAGCAAGGAAGAGCGACAGTACCGTTGACGCTTGGGCGATTTTGTTCCTGATTATCCTGGTCGTAGGAACCGCCGTTTTCTGGGTCAGTCACCAATAGCGACCCGTCCGGGCCCGGTTCCGACGGATTGTCAGACAAAAACCGGAATAAACCCCGTTTTTCGGGCGTTCGCTGGCTATAATGCGCGGCGAATTTCCGGGGCTCGGACATTAATGTTGAAGTTTCTGTGTGGTGTATTGCTGACGCTTGGCTCGGTCCTTGGACCCTGCGCCCAGGCGGCATCGGTGCTGTTCCTGAGTCCGGGAAGTAACACGGAAGCGTTCTGGGTCAGCTATGGGCAATTCATGCAGGCCGCGGCCAAGGATCTGGGCATGGACCTGCGGATTCTCTATTCCCAGCGCATGCCCGAACTGACCATTGCCCAGGCCCGCACGGCGTTGCAGGGGCCTGATCGCCCGGACTATCTGGTGTTCGCCAACGAACAATACGTCGCCCCGCAGATCCTGCGCCTGGCCCAGGGCAGCGGCGTCAAACTGTTCATGGTCAACGCGTCCCTGACCGACAATCAATTGAGCCTGCTGGGGGATCGCCCGGACCGCTTGGGCAGCCTGGTGCCCAACGACGAGGAGGGCGGCTACCTGATGCTCAAGGAACTGATCCGCCAGCATCCACCGGTGGCGCCAGGCCAATCCATCGACTTACTGGCGTTTTCCGGCCTGAAGATCACCCCATCGGCGCAACTGCGTGAAAAAGGCATGTTGCGCGCCCTGGCTGAACACCCGGAAGTGCGCTTGCGGCAACTGGTCTACAGCGGCTGGACCCGTGATCGCGCTTACGAGCAGGCGAGAATGCTGTTCCGGCGTTACCCGGAGGTGTCGCTGGTGTGGTCAGCCAATGACGAGATGGCTTTTGGTGCCATGCAGGCGTTTACCGAAGCCGGCGGCAAGCCTGGAGTGGATGCGTTGTTCAGCGCTTTCAATACCTCGCCCGCTGCGCTGAAGGCCATCGTTGACGGACGCTTGAGCGTGTTGTTGGGCGGGCATTTCACCTTGGGTGGCTGGGCACTGGTGGAGTTACATGACATCGATCAGGGTGTGGAGCTGAACCAGTACGGTGGCCGTGACCGGCAGATTCCGTTATTGCAGCTGATCGACAAGGCCCAGGCCAAGCGGATGCTGGCCATGGGCGATTCGCCGGACTTCGGCGTGAACTTCCGGCACTTGTCGGCCAAGGGGCGACCAACGTCCTATCGCTATCCATTCAGTCTGCAAACGTTGATGCACTGAATTCGCTTCAAACCCCTGCCAAGAGAAGTACAAGCTTCACGATACCGAACAGCGACAGCGCAAAAACCGCCGTGAACAAAACCCCCAAAATCACGAAATGACTCGGCTTGCCGTGGGTGAAGTCGCGAGCGCGATTCTTCCCGCTCTGCACCCCGAACGCCGCCGCGACCACGCTGTGCAGCATCTGCCACAAAGTCGGTGGCTTGTTGTCGACTGGATCGTCCATAAATCCCCTCGTCATGTTTGTGTGTCAGGCAAGCATAGACAATCCACGGGGTTCCTGTGGGAGCGAGCCTGCTCGCGAATGGGCTGTCACATTCAACATCATCGTTGACTGTCACGCCGCTTTCGCGAGCAGGCTCGCTCCCACAATGGATCAGGGTTGTATCGGGTATTGATCGTTCCCACGCTCTGCGTGGGAATGCCTCAATGGACGCTCCGCGTCCGCTCTTGGGACGCAGAGCGTCCCGGGCTGCATTCCCACGCAGAGCGTGGGAACGATCTTGGGTGGGTCTTAGTTGTCGTAACCCAGGTTCGGCGCCAGCCAGCGTTCGGTGACGCTCAGTTCCTGGCCCTTACGCGAGGTGTAGCTCTGCACCTGGTCCTTGTCGATCTTGCCCACGGCGAAGTATTGCGCCTGCGGGTGGGCGAAGTACCAGCCGCTGACCGCTGCCGCCGGGAACATCGCATAGTGTTCGGTGAGGAACACGCCGCTGCGGCCGGCCTTCATTTCGCTAGCTTCCGGGTCGAGCAGGGCGAACAGCGTGCCTTTCTCGGTGTGGTCCGGGCAGGCCGGGTAGCCGGGGGCAGGGCGGATGCCGGTGTATTGCTCTTTGATCAGCGCCTCGTTATCCAGCGTCTCGTCCTTGGCATAACCCCAGTGCTCTTTACGCACCTGCTGGTGCAGCCATTCGGCGCAAGCCTCGGCCAGACGGTCGGCCAGGGCCTTGACCATGATCGAGTTGTAATCGTCGCCCGCGTCTTGATAAGCCTTGGCCACTTCTTCGGCGCCGATGCCGGCGGTGGTGATGAAGCCACCCACGTAGTCGGTGATTTCGCTGTCCTTCGGCGCGACGAAGTCGGCGAGGGAGAAGTTCGGCTTGCCGTCGGTCTTGATGATCTGCTGGCGCAAGTGATGCAACTTGGCAATCGGCTTGCCGTCGTCGCCATAGACTTCGATGTCGTCCTCGCGCACCTGATTGGCCGGCCAGAAGCCGAACACCGCACGGGCGCTGATCAGTTTCTCGTCGATCAGCTTGGCGAGCATTTCCTTGGCATCGGCGTACAAAGCAGTAGCCGCTTCACCGACCACTTCATCTTCGAGGATGCGCGGGAACTTGCCAGCCAGGTCCCAGGAGATAAAGAACGGCGTCCAGTCGATGTATTCGGCCAGCACCTTCAGATCGATGTTATCCAGCACGCGAGAACCGGTGAACGTCGGCTTGACCGGCTCATACGTGCTCCAGTCAAACTGCGGCTTCTTGGCGATGGACGCCGGGTAGCTCAGGCGTTCGGTGCGGGCGCTGCGGTTGGCGGTGCGCTCGCGGACTTCGATGTACTCCAGGCGCGTCTTCTCGATGAACGCCGGCTTCAATTCCTTGGACAGCAACTGCGTCGCCACGCCCACGGCGCGGGAGGCGTCGGTGACGTAGATCACCGCATCATTGCTGTATTTCGGCTCGATCTTCACCGCTGTGTGGGCTTTCGAGGTGGTTGCGCCACCGATCATCAACGGCAGGTGGAAGTCCTGGCGCTGCATCTCGCGAGCGACGTGGACCATTTCATCCAGCGAAGGCGTGATCAAACCGGACAGGCCGATGATGTCGCACTTCTGCTCCTTGGCCACTTGCAGGATTTTCTCCGCCGGTACCATCACGCCGAGATCGACGATGTCATAGCCGTTACAGCCCAGTACCACGCCGACGATGTTCTTGCCGATGTCGTGCACGTCGCCTTTCACGGTGGCCATCAGGATCTTGCCCTTGGCTTCTGGCTTGTCGCCTTTTTCCAGTTCGATGAACGGGATCAAGTGGGCCACGGCCTGCTTCATCACGCGGGCGGATTTCACCACCTGGGGCAGGAACATTTTGCCGGCGCCGAACAGGTCGCCAACGATGTTCATCCCGGACATCAGCGGGCCTTCGATCACCTCGATCGGGCGAGCAAAGGACTGACGGGACTCCTCGGTATCTTCGACAATGTGCGTGGTGATGCCCTTGACCAGCGCATGCTCCAGACGCTTGTTGACCGGCCAGCCGCGCCACTCTTCGGTCTCGGCTTCCTTGACACTGCCGTCGCCCTTGTATTTGTCGGCGATGGCGAGGAGGGCGTCGGTGCCTTCCGGAGTGCGGTTGAGCACCACGTCTTCCACGGCGTCACGCAACTCGGCCGGGATCTGGTCGTAGATCTCCAGTTGACCGGCGTTGACGATGCCCATGGTCAGGCCGTTGCGGATCGCATACAGCAGGAACACCGAGTGAATCGCCTCACGCACCGGGTTGTTGCCACGGAACGAGAACGACACGTTGGACACGCCGCCGGAGGTCAGGGCATACGGCAGCTCGTCGCGGATGTAGGCACAGGCATTGATGAAGTCCACAGCATAGTTGTTGTGTTCTTCGATACCGGTGGCCACGGCGAAGATGTTCGGGTCGAAGATGAGGTCGTCCGGCGGGAAGCCGACCCCGCTGACCAGAATGTCGTGGGAGCGTTGGCAGATTTCTTTCTTGCGCGCTTCGGTGTCGGCCTGGCCGGCTTCGTCGAACGCCATCACCACGACGGCGGCGCCGTAGCGCTTGCACAGTTTGGCGTGGTGAATGAACTGCTCGACGCCTTCTTTCATGCTGATCGAGTTGACGATGCCCTTGCCCTGGATGCACTTCAGGCCGGCTTCGATCACTTCCCACTTAGAGGAGTCGATCATGATCGGTACGCGGGAGATGTCCGGTTCACCGGCAATCAGATTGAGGAAGGTCACCATGGCCTTCTTCGAATCGAGCATCCCCTCGTCCATGTTGATGTCGATGATCTGGGCGCCGGCTTCAACTTGCTGCAGGGCGACTTCCAGGGCTTCGGTGTAGTTGTCTTCGCGAATCAGACGGGCGAACTTGGCCGAACCGGTGATGTTGGTGCGCTCGCCGACGTTGACGAACAACGAACTGCGATCAATGGTGAACGGTTCCAGGCCAGACAGGCGGCACGCCTTCGGAATTTCCGGAATCTCACGCGGCGCATAACCGGCCACGGCTTTGGCGATGGCTTCGATGTGCCCCGGCGTGGTGCCGCAGCAACCGCCGACGATGTTGAGGAAACCGCTCTGGGCGAATTCTTCGATGACCTTGGCAGTTTCCGCCGGCAGTTCGTCGTATTCGCCGAATTCGTTCGGCAGGCCGGCGTTCGGGTGCGCGGAAACGTGGGTGCTGGCCTTGTTCGACAGCTCTTCCAGGTACGGACGCAACTCGCTGGCGCCGAGGGCGCAGTTCAGGCCGACCGAGATCGGCTTGGCGTGGGCCACGGAGTTCCAGAACGCTTCGGTAGTCTGGCCCGACAGGGTACGGCCGGAGGCGTCGGTGATAGTGCCGGAGATCATGATCGGCAACTCGACGCCCAATTCCTCGAACACCCCTTGCACGGCGAAGATCGCGGCTTTGGCGTTCAAAGTGTCGAAGATGGTTTCGATCAGGATCAGGTCGGCGCCGCCCTCGATCAGGCCTTTGGTGGCCTCGGTGTAGTTTTCCACCAGTTCATCGAAGGTCACGTTGCGGTAGCCGGGGTTGTTTACGTCCGGCGACAGCGAGCAGGTGCGGCTGGTCGGGCCGAGCACGCCGGCGACGAAGCGCGGCTTGTCCGGGTTCTCGAGGGTTTTCGCATCGGCAACCTTGCGCGCCAGGCGAGCGCCTTCTACGTTCAGTTCGTAGGCCAGTTCTTCCATGCCGTAGTCGGCCATGGAAATCCGGGTGGCGTTGAAGGTGTTGGTTTCCAGAATGTCGGCGCCGGCATCCAGGTAGGCTTTCTCGATGCCGCCAATCACGTCCGGACGGGTCAGTATCAGCAGGTCGTTGTTGCCTTTCACATCGCTCGGCCAGTCGGCGAAGCGTTTGCCACGGTAATCCTGCTCTTCGAGCTTGTAGCTCTGGATCATCGTGCCCATGCCGCCGTCGAGAATCAGGATGCGCTCTTTGAGGGCGTGCTTGAGAGCTTGAAGGCGAACACTGCGATCGGACATTTGGACTACTCGGAAAGACCATGACGAAGGGCCGGGATAATAGCAAACCTGTGCGCTTTTAGAGCATGCCAAGGTTTTGCATGAATATCGCTCATGTTGGTGGCGATGGCGGACCGGTAGAATCGCCGCGTTTTTTCATGATCGGGACCAGGGACATGTCGTATCGCGTCGTCAGCATTATTTTGCTGTTTCTAAGCTGGGGCGCCGTTGCGCAGGAACCGGCCATTTCCTATACCCGTGACATTCAACCGATCTTCACCGAAAAGTGCGTCGCCTGCCACGCCTGCTACGACTCCGCTTGTCAGCTTAATCTGGGCAGTGGCGAAGGCGCGGCCCGTGGCGCGACCAAAACGCCAGTCTACGACGGCGAACGCAGCGTGGCCGCCGCGCCGACTCGACTGTTCTATGACGCCTTCGGCAAACGCGCCTGGCAACACAAGGACTTCTATTCGGTGCTCGATGCCCAGGGCAGCCAGGCCGCGCTGATGGCGCGGATGCTGGAACTCGGCCACAAAACCCCGCTGACCCCCAACGCCAAGCTGCCGGAAGACATCGTGCTGGGCCTGAACCGGGAAAACATGTGCGCCATTCCGGCGGAGTTCGACGGTTACGCCGGTGCCCACCCGAAAGAAGGCATGCCGCTGGCGGTCACCGGGCTGACCGATCAGCAATACCAGACGTTGCAGCGCTGGCTGGCGTCCGGGGCGCCGATTGATGAACAAGGTCTGGTGCCTTCCGCGAAGGAAGCGTTGGAGGTGGTGCAATGGGAAAACTTGCTCAACACCAACGGTTCTCGCGGCAGCCTTGTAGGGCGTTGGTTGTTTGAACACTGGTTCCTCGCGCACATCTACTTCAAGGATGGCGAGCCGGGGCATTTCTTCCAGTGGGTACGATCGCGCACGCCGACCGGCCAGCCAATCGACCTGATCAACACGCGCCGGCCAAACGACGATCCGGGCACCCAGGTTTATTACCGGCTGTGGCCGGTGCAGGGCGTGATCGTGCAGAAGACCCACATCACCTATCCGCTCAGCGCGGCGAAACTGGCGCGGGTCAAAAGCCTGTTTTTCAGTGGCAACTGGCAGGTCAACGCGTTGCCAGGTTACGGCCCGGAGCGCCGGGCCAATCCGTTCACCACCTTCGAAGCGATCCCGGCCCAGGCGCGCTATCAGTTCATGCTCGATAACGCCGAGTACTTCGTGCGCACCTTTATTCGCGGCCCGGTGTGTCGCGGGCAGATCGCCACTGACGTGATTCGCGACAACTTCTGGGCGCTGTTCCAGGCCCCGGAACATGACCTGTACATCACCGACCCGAACTATCGCGGCCAGGCCACGCCGCTGCTGGCGATGCCGGGGCAGAACGACGATGTCGGCAGCGTGCTGAGCCTATGGCACAACTACCGCGACAAGCGCAATGAATACGAAGCCCTGCGCCGGGACAGCTATGCCGATGCGCCGGCGCCAAGTTGGTCGACCTTGTGGGCCGGAAATGACAACGCGCTGCTTTCGATCTTCCGTCACTTCGACAGCGCCTCGGTCAACAAAGGCCTGATCGGCGACGTGCCACAAACCATGTGGCTGTTCGATTTCCCGTTGCTGGAGCGCACTTATTACCAGTTGGCGGTCAATTTCGACGTGTTCGGCAACGTCTCTCATCAGGCCCAGACGCGCCTGTATTTCGACCTGATCCGCAACGGCGCCGAGCAGAACTTCCTGCGCCTGATGCCTGCCGATTCCCGGGACGATTACCTCGACGATTGGTACCAGAGCAGCGGCAAGTTCAAGATGTGGCTGGATTACGAAGCCATCGACAACGACAAGCCAACCGCGCTGAAACTCGACGAAAAAGACCCGAAACGGGATTTCGCCATGCAGTTGCTGGCCCGTTACGGCGACCTCAACGCCAAGCCTGACCCGATCAACCGTTGCGACGGCGCCTATTGCTCGCGGCCGAACATCGATCCGGCGTTGCAGAATGCCGAACAGGCTTTGAGTCGCCTGACATCGCGGCCGGCGGCGGGTTTGAAGGTGATCGACCAGTTGCCCGAAGCGACCATGCTGCGCATCGAAACTGCCAGCGGCAAACGCGAGATCTACAGCCTGCTGCGCAACCGCGCCCACAGCAACGTGGCGTTCCTGCTCGGTGAGTCCCTACGCTACCAGCCAGGGCTCGACACGCTGACCATTTATCCGGGTGTGCTCAGCAGCTATCCGAACTTCATGTTCAACATCCCGGCGCAGGAGGTGCCGGCGTTTGTGGACGCCATGGAAAACGCCAAGGACGCCCATCGCTTCGAGAAAATCGTCGAGCGCTGGGGGATTCGCCGTAGCCATCCGCAGTTCTGGTTTTACTTCCATGACCTGAGCACCTACGTCCACGAAACCGACCCGGTGGAAGAGGGCGTGCTGGACATGAATCGGTACGAGAATCTTTGATCGACTTTTGAATCGCAGTTGCTGTCCCAATCCAGAGACCCCACAGATTCCAATTGTGGGAGCGAGCCTGCTCGCGAAGGCGGTGTGTCAATCGACATAAATATTGCCTGACACACTGCATTCGCGAGCAGGCTCGCTCCCACAGGGATCTGTGGTGATTGGTGGATTTGTGTTCGGGAGGGCGATTGATGTTGATTTCAGTACAAGCCCTGCGCGCCATCGCCGCCTGGGCGGTGGTCTGCCACCATTTCATGCAGATTTTCTTCGACTTCCAGGCCCGTGGCCCGGTAGGGCAGGCGTTCATCGACAAGGGTGCCGTGGGCGTCGATATCTTCTTCGTCATCAGTGGCCTGGTGATTTTCCTCTCGACCCAAGGCAAATCCCTGCCGCCCGCGCGATTCCTGTTGTATCGGCTGTTTCGCATCGTCCCGGCGTACTGGTTGTACACGGCACTGATGGCGCTGGTGGTGGTGTTTGCCCGGCCGGTATTGCCGGATCAAAGCGTCGACTGGTCGCATTTCCTGCTGTCGCTGTTGTTTATTCCTACGGAAAATCCCGGCGGCTATGGGATTTATCCGACCCTCAACGTCGGCTGGACCCTCAACTACGAAATGCTCTTCTACCTGCTGTTCGGCTGGGCGCTGCTGTTCCGTTTGCACTTCAGGCTGGTGATCGTCGCGGCGTTGCTGTTCGCGGTGTGTCAGACCTGGACCGGGTATGGCTGGGTCAGCGAGTTCTACCGTTCGGACATCGTTTATGAGTTCTTGCTGGGGATCGCCATCGGCATGCTGTACCGACGGGGCTGGATCAAACCGGGGTTGTGGCTGCCGTTGCTGGGGATTGTCGGTGCATTGCTGGCGATTTATCACTGGGCGCCGGCGCCGCGTTTCCTGACTTGGGGCTTGCCGAGCGCGGTGCTGGTGATAGCGTGCATCGCGCTGGAGCGTTATTTCGAGAACAACCGGGTGTTCGAACTGCTCGGTAATTGTTCCTACTCGGTGTACCTGATGCATGTGCTGGTGCTGTCTGCCGGGGGATTTGTCGCACAGCGGTATGGCGTGAATCCCTACGTGATGTTCGGTGTTTGCGCGGCGACTATCGGTCTGGCGTCCTGGGCAAGCTATGAATGGGTGGAAAAACGCAGCTATCGGTGGCTTAAAGCCAGGATTGACGGCGAAATGGTTGCTCAGCCAGCACTGGCGCTTTCCCGACAAAAATACTAGGACTTTGTACGGCGCGATGATTGGCGTAAACTGCGCCCAAGCCTGCGAGGAGTTTCCATGACCGCTATTACCATCACTGACGCCGCCCACGATTATCTGGCTGATCTGCTCTCCAAGCAGAACACCCCAGGCATCGGCATCCGCGTCTTCATCACCCAGCCTGGCACCCAGTACGCCGAAACCTGCATTGCCTACTGCAAGCCGGGCGAAGAAAAACCTGAAGACACCGCGTTGGGGCTCAAAAGCTTCACCGCGTACATCGATTCGTTCAGCGAAGCTTTCCTGGACGACGCGGTCGTCGACTACGCCACCGACCGCATGGGCGGCCAGCTGACCATCAAGGCGCCAAACGCCAAAGTCCCGATGGTCAACGCCGACAGCCCGGTCAACGAGCGCATCAACTACTACCTGCAAACCGAGATCAACCCGGGGCTCGCGAGCCACGGCGGTCAGGTCAGCCTGATCGATGTGGTCGAAGACGGCATCGCCGTGCTCAAGTTCGGCGGCGGTTGCCAAGGCTGTGGCCAGGCAGACGTGACCTTGCGCGAAGGCATCGAGCGCACCTTGCTCGAGCGCGTTCCCGAGCTCAAGGGCGTGCGCGACGTGACCGACCACACGCAGAAAGAAAACGCCTACTACTGAGTAAGGTGTTCGCTGCAAACATAAAAAACGGCGCCCCGTGAGCGCCGTTTTTTTATGTGTGATCGTTCCCACGCTCCGCGTGGGAATGCAGCCCGGGACGCTCTGCGTCCCAACAGCGGACGCAGAGCGTCCATTGAGGCATTCCCACGCAGAGCGTGGGAACGATCATTTCAGGGACGATACAAATGCGCATGCCCGGCACGGTATAGCGACGACTCACTAAAGTGATCGCTCCCCAACACCCTGCCCACCAGAATCAACGCCGTGCGCCGAAACCCCTTGGCTTCAACCTTCGCGGCAATGTCCTCCAGCGTCCCGACCACCCAATCCTGATCCGGCCACGTCGCCCGGTGAATCACCGCAATCGGACAATCCGCGCCGTAATGCGGCAGCAACTCCGCCAGGATCTTCTCCAGATGATTGACCCCCAGATGAATCGCCATGGTCGCCCCATGCTGCGCCAGGCTGCCCAGTTCTTCGCCCGCCGGCATCGCGGTCTTGTCGGCATAGCGGGTCAGAATCACGCTTTGCGAGATATCCGGTAACGTCAGTTCTGCTCCCAGCAGCGCTGCGCAGGCCGCCGTCGCCGTGACGCCAGGCACGATTTCAAAAGGAATACCCAACTCACGCAGATAGCGAATCTGCTCGCCAATCGCGCCGTACAAACCCGGATCGCCCGAGTGCACCCGCGCCACATCTTGCCCATTGGCGTGGGCGTTCTTGATCAGTTCGATGATCTGTTCCAAGTGCAACTCGGCGCTATTGACCACCGTTTCCGCCTGATGGCCTTCCAGCACGGCAGCCGGCACCAGGGAGCCGGCGTAGATAATCACCGGGCAACTGCGGATCAGGCGCTGGCCCTTGACGGTGATCAGTTCCGGGTCGCCGGGACCTGCGCCAATGAAGTAGACGGTCATCGTCAATTCCTGTGTGAAAAGAGGCTTGGGCAAGGCTTCAGATGAAGATTGCTCATGATCGAGGCGGGGATTATCGGGGTTTTTACGCAGCGCTGGCCAATGCGAGAGTAGCCTGGGCGTATTTTTGTCGGGAAATCAGCAGCTTCGCCGGTGCCTGAGCCAGATGCTCGGCCAGGGCCAGGGCGGCACTTTCCGCGACGCCGTAGCAGCCGGTGCGTTCAAACGCGATCTGCGACTGGTGGCTGAGTTGCGGTTGATAGCCGGCCAATTGCTCACTGCTGAAATACATCAGCTCCAGCCCCAACTGCGCGGCCAATTCGATCAGGCCCGGCTCATCGCGCTTCTGGTCGATGCTGGCCAAGGCCTTTATCTGGCGAAGTTCGATGTGATGCGCTTGCAGTGCCTGATCAAGCAGCGCCCGCAACGTGCTGGCGGGGCAGCCGCGTTGGCAGCCCAGGCCGACCACTAAAGTCGGCGCTGTGCCTGTGTCGGTCATGCGTGGTATTGACCATCGCTTTTGCGGCGGAACAACCAGGCGCTGATCAGGCCCAGGGCCAGCCAGAACACCACGTTGGTCAACTGCGAAGCGATTTTGAACTGGGATTCCAGGGCTTCCGGCGCCAACATCGAGTGGACTTCCGGTTGTGGGGCGCCAATCACGTGCGGCACCGCCAGAATCGCCACGCCGAGGATCTTCATCAGCCAGTGACGGCTGAACACGATCAGCGCGATGCCGACAGCGGTGGACGCCGCAGTGCCGATCCACCAGATCTGCCGTTGCGCCAGATCCGCAGCGGCGGTGCCCGGCAATTCAGGCGGCAGGCCGAGGGTCGGCGCCAGCACGAAGGTTGCGTAACCCGCCAGGCCCCAAAGCAGGCCCTGAGCGGTTTTGGTCGGTGCGCGCAAGGTATAGAGACCGGCGAGCATCAGTGCAAAACCGACGGCGACCACCAGGTTACCGCCCGTGGTGGACAGCACGCGCTGCCAGCCGTCTTCCGGTTCCCAGGCTTCGGCGT
This sequence comes from Pseudomonas sp. NPDC096950, assembly GCF_044762525.1. NCBI lineage: Bacteria > Pseudomonadati > Pseudomonadota > Gammaproteobacteria > Pseudomonadales > Pseudomonadaceae > Pseudomonas > Pseudomonas sp. NPDC096950. The sequence goes on from NZ_JBIWEL010000001.1 coordinate 869,588, forward strand.
CGTGGGTGTGAGCGGCCATGGCGCCATCGGCGTGCTCGTGAGCCACTACTGTAGCAGGCTCGGATTTTTCATAGGTTTCCGCCTGGAGAATCAGCGGGGCGACCCAGAAACTTTGCAGCAGAGTCAGCAACAGGGCGGCCAGCAGCCCGGTGAAACCTGCAGTTTGCGCGATACGCTTGATCATGTCGGCAGGTCTCAATGGCACGGGAACGCGGAGCTGTGACGGGTATCGTGGGCGGCGTTGTGCACCGCTTCGATGTGCGAGAAACCGGCGAAGTACACCAGGCATGCGCCCAGGATCGACGCACAAACGGCGGCGGTCAGGCGTTGGCTCAGGGTGGTCGTGGTGCTGGCGTTGCTGTGGTCGGTGCTGCTGATGATCGACATGGCGCTTCCCTCTGGTCTGTCAGCGGGTGAATCGAGCGCATGCAAACCCCTGCGAGCGTGCGCGCAGAGGTTCAAACAGCGCCCGCCCACCGCGGGTTTGTTATTCAGTGATCGTACTGGTCACTTTGTGTTGCGGGCCGGTCTCCGGGCTCGCGAGGGGTCAAGGCTTGCGCCGGACCAGCAAGAATCACCTTCCCATGCCGGGTTGCTGGCACAGTGGATCTGATTCTTCGCTCGCTTACCGTTGCGGGGGCAGCACCGGACTGACATGACTTTAGAGTAAAGCACATGATTCACCGGTTTCCCGTTTCACCCTGTGAAGGGCACCCGTAACAAGGCGTGTAGGAGAGCATGGGCGGGGCTGGGGAGTCAATTGGCATGGGTTCTCAGTTGGAAACCGAGTCGCGCCCTTCGCGAGCAAGCCCGCTCCCACAGGTGACCGCATTCCCATGTGGGAGCAGGCTTGTGTGGGAGCGGGCTTGCTCGCGAAGGCGCCCTCACAGTCACCACTGATCCAAGCAGAACATTGACCCGCCCCCACACCATGCGTAGCCTTGCGCTTTCGAGGTTCTTCGGCGTTTGCCGAAGCTAAGAAGGGAACGCGGTCGATGCCGCGGCTGCCCCCGCAACTGTGAACGGTGATGTTCGCTGCCACGCCACTGCAAGCCCCTCCAAAGGGTTCGCGGGAAGGCGCAGCGAACGCCAGGCCCGCAAGGCCGGCGCACTGAAAGCCAGGAGACCTGCCTCGAAACGAATTCTCACTACAACCGGGCGGGGTGATCCGGTGGCGAAATCTTCCGCGCGCATGGCGTTGCGGTCGTCGTCCCGTATGCCCGCCACCTTGCCAAAGGGCATCCGATGAAAACACTGGCCAAACTCCCCGTCACCATCGTTACCGGCTTCCTCGGCTCGGGCAAAACCACCTTGCTGCGGCACATGCTCGATAACTCCCAGGGGCGCCGCATCGCGGTGATCGTCAACGAATTCGGCGAGCTGGGCATTGACGGCGAAATCCTCAAGCAGTGCTCCATCGGCTGCACCGAAGAAGAAGCCAACGGCCGCGTCTACGAACTGGCCAACGGCTGCCTGTGCTGCACGGTCCAGGAAGAGTTCTTCCCGGTGATGCGCGAACTGGTGGCCCGTCGCGGCGACCTCGACCACATCCTGATTGAAACCTCGGGCCTGGCCCTGCCAAAACCTTTGGTTCAAGCCTTCCAGTGGCCGGAAATCCGCAGCGCCTGCACGGTTGACGCGGTCATCACCGTAGTCGACAGCCCGGCCGTGGCCGCCGGCACCTTCGCCGCGTTCCCGGATCAAGTCGACGCCCAGCGCAAACTCGACCCGAACCTGGACCACGAATCGCCACTGCACGAATTGTTCGCCGACCAACTGGCCAGCGCCGACCTCGTCATCCTCAACAAGGCCGACCTGATCAGCCCTGAAGACCTGGCCCGCGTGCGTCTGGAAGTCGCCGAAGAACTGCCGCCCGCGGTAAAAGTCATTGAAGCCAGCAGCGGTCGCGTGCCACTGGACGTGCTAATCGGCCTCGGCGCCGGTTCCGAAGAACACATCGACAGCCGTCACAGCCATCACGATCATCACCACGAAGGTGAAGACGATCACGATCACGACGCTTTCGATTCGATCTCCATCGAACTGCCACAAGCCGACGAAAGCCTGCTGATGGACGCGCTGACCCAACTGGTGGTCAAGCACGGCATCCTGCGGGTCAAGGGTTTCGCGGCGATCCCGAACAAGCCGATGCGCCTGCTGATCCAGGGCGTGGGCACGCGCTTCGACAAGCATTTCGACCGTCAGTGGGGCGCCGATGAGGCGCGCACCACGCGCCTGGTGCTGATCGGCCAGGAACTCGACGCCGCTCAACTCGAAGCGCAATTGCGCGCCGCGCTCAGCGTTTAAGCCATGCACCTGCTCAGGACCCAGCCCGGCGGTTTCGTGTCGGATGACAACATTGCCGACCTTGGACAAACCCCCGCCGAACTGGTGATCCTGTGCAGCGGCGATTCCAGCCTGGCGCTGCTCGCCGAAGCCGCACAGCAACTGCCCGACGACTACCCTAGCGTGCGTCTGGCAAACCCGATGCAGGTGCAAAACCACGCCTCGGTGGACTTGTACGTCGACGAAGTGCTGCGCCACGCCAAGGTGATTCTGATTTCGCTGCACGGCGGCATCGCCTATTGGCGTTACGGCGTCGAGCGCTTGGTCGAACTGTCCGAGCGCGGTGTGCAATTGATTCTGGTGCCCGGCGATGACCGCCCGGACCCGGAACTCAGCGATCTCAGTACCGTGGGCGCGGAAGACCGCGACCGGCTCTGGCAGTTTTTGCGTCAGGGCGGCATGGGCAATGCCCTGGATTTCTTCCGCTGTCTGGCCAGTCAGTGGCTGGATCGCGACTACGCCTGGGCCGAGCCGCAAACCCTGCCACGCACTGCGATCTATCACCCGCACAAAAGCCCCGCTGAACTGAGCGATTGGCAAGCCGATTGGCAGGCCGATCAACCGGTGGCGGCGGTGCTGTTTTACCGCTCGCATTTGCAGGCGGCGAACACCGCTTTCATTGATGTTTTCTGCCAGCGTTTGCAGGCGGCGGGGCTCAACCCGTTACCGATTGCGTTGGCCAGTTTGAAAGAACCCGACTGCCTGACGGTGGTCGAGGATTTGCTGGATGGGGTCGAAGCGGCGGTGATTCTCAACACCACCGGTTTCGCCCAATCCAGCCCCGAAGCGCCGCACCTGCGACCGTTTCGCCGCAATATCCCGGTGATCCAGGCGATTTGCGCCCAGGACAACGAGCCCGGCTGGCGCGCCAGCGAACAGGGCCTCGGCCCTCGCGACTTGGCGATGCACATCGCGTTGCCGGAACTCGACGGGCGGATCATCAGCCGACCGATCAGCTTCAAGGATCTGGCCTGGCGCAGTGAGCGCAGTCAGTCCGACGTTGTCTGTTACCGGCCACAACCGGAACGCATGGACTTCGTCGCCGAACTGGCGCGGCGCTGGATCGAATTGGCGCGGGTGCCCAATGGCGAAAAACGCATCGCGCTGATCCTCGCCAACTACCCAACGCGGGATGGTCGCATCGGCAACGGTGTCGGCCTAGACACCCCGGCAGCGGCGCTGAACATCCTGCGTGCGTTGTATCAAGAAGGTTATCCGCTGCCCGCCGAATTGCCGGAGAGCGGCACCGCGTTGATCCAGCAGTTGCTCGGCGGCGTCAGCAATGACCTCGACACCCTTGACCAGCGTCCGTGCATGCAAAGCCTGGCGCTGGACGACTATTTGCTGATGTTCGACGCGCTACCCGAAGCCAATCGCCAAGCGGTGCAGGAACGCTGGGGCCCGCCGCAAAACGATCCGATGTTCCGCGGCGGTCGGATGATGATTGCGGGGCTGCGTTTCGGCCTGACCTTCGTCGGCATTCAGCCGGCCCGGGGTTATCAGGTCGATCCGAGCGCGGTGTATCACGATCCCGATCTGGTGCCGCCCCATGGCTACCTGGCGTTCTACTTCTGGCTGCGCAACACCTACCGCGCCCACGGCTTGATCCACGTCGGCAAGCACGGCAACCTAGAATGGCTGCCGGGCAAAGGCGTGGGGTTGTCGGAAAACTGCTGGCCGGACGCACTGCTCGGACCGCTGCCGAACATCTATCCGTTTATCGTCAACGATCCGGGCGAGGGCGCCCAGGCCAAGCGCCGCACCCAAGCGGTGATCATCGATCACCTGATGCCGCCGCTGACCCGTGCCGAAACCTACGGCCCGCTGCGTAATCTTGAGTTGCTGGCGGACGAGTATTACGAAGCACAACTGCTCGATCCGCGCCGCGCCCGGGAGTTGCAGCGCGACATCCTGCAACTGGTGCGCGACACCCACATCGACCGCGAATTGCAACTGGACGAGAAACTCGACAGCGATGCGGATGCGGCGATCTGGCTGCCGCGCCTGGACACGTACCTGTGTGATTTGAAGGAATCGCAGATTCGCGATGGCCTGCACATCTTTGGCGAATCGCCGACCGGGCGCTTGCGCATTGATACGTTACTGGCGTTGCTGCGGATTCCGCGTGGGGACGGGCGGGGCGCTCAATCGAGTTTGCTGCGGGCGTTGGCCAAGGCGTTCGCGTTGGGGTTTGATCCGCTGGATTGTGAGTTGGCCGAGCCGTGGGCCGGTGCGCGTCCTGATGAATTGCAAGCGATCAGCGAAGAAGCGTGGCGCACCGCAGGCGATACCCGCGAACGCCTGGAGTTGTTTGCCACACAACTGATCACGCGGGCCTTAGGCAACCCCGATCCCTGTGGGAGCGAGCCTGCTCGCGAATCGATCGATCACTCAACATCAATGCTGACTGACCCACCGCTTTCGCGAGCAAGCCCGCTCCCACAGGATCCCGGCTGGGCGGAAGTGAATGCGATCCTCGACAATCTGTGTGAGGTGGTCGCTCCAAGACTCGACGCCTGCGGCCCGGCAGAAATGCGTGGCTTGCTCGACGCCCTCAGCGGCCGTTTCGTCCCGGCCGGCCCGAGCGGCGCACCCAGTCGTGGTCGCCTCGATGTGCTGCCCACCGGGCGCAATTTCTATTCGGTGGACGTGCGTAACCTGCCGACCACCACCGCGTGGCGCATCGGTTTCCAGTCCGCCAACCTGATTCTCGAGCGGCACTTGCAGGACCACGGCGACCACTTGCGCCAGCTCGGCCTGTCGGTCTGGGGCACGGCGACCATGCGCACCGGCGGCGACGACATCGCCCAGGCCATGGCGTTGATGGGCGTGCGCCCGGTGTGGGCCACCGGCAGTCAGCGGGTCGATGATTTCGAAATCCTGCCGATCAGCTTGCTCGACCGTCCGCGCGTGGACGTGACCTTGCGCGTGTCCGGGTTCTTCCGCGATGCGTTTGCCAATCTGATTCGTCTGTTTGATGCGGCGGTACAAGCGGTCGCCGAACTGGACGAACCGGACGATCTCAATCCACTGGCAGCCAAGGTGCGTGCCGAGCGTGCAGCCTTGCTAGCCAGCGGTCTGGATGAAGACGCCGCACGACGTCAGGCCGGTTGGCGGATTTTCGGGGCCAAGCCCGGTGCTTACGGTGCCGGCGTGCAGGGCGCCATCGACGGACGTTTGTGGCAAAGCCGCGAGGACTTGGCCGAGGTGTATCTGAACTGGGGTGGTTACGCTTATGGCGGCTCCGATGAAGGAACGGCGGCGAGGGAACAATTCGCCCAACGCCTGAGCCAGGTGCAAGCGGTGCTGCAGAATCAGGACAACCGCGAGCATGACTTGCTCGATTCCAACGACTACTACCAATTCCAGGGCGGTATGCTGGCTGCCGTGGAAAGCCTCAGCGGCGAAGCGGCGGCGAGTTATCACGGCGATCACAGCCAGCCGGACTTGCCGAAGATCCGCACGTTGAAGGAAGAACTGAACCGGGTGATTCGTTCCCGGGCAGCCAATCCGAAGTGGATCGACGGCGTGAAGCGCCACGGCTATAAAGGCGCGTTTGAGCTGGCGGCGACGGTTGATAACCTGTTTGCGTTTGATGCGACCACGCAGTTGATTGACGATCACCAGTATGCGTTGTTGGCGGACGCGTATTTGCTCGACCCGGCGACCCGGGAGTTTGTCCGGGAGCACAATCCCCATGCCTTGCGCGATATGACTGAGCGGATGCTTGAAGCGCAGCAGCGGGGGATGTGGAAGGAGCCCGGTGAGTATCGCGAGGCGCTGGAAAACCTGTTGCTGGATATAGAAGAAAACAGTTGAGCGCTTAAGAGCCACCCCTCACCCCAGCCCTCCCGAATCGTCGGACCGCCCCAAGGGGGAGAGGGGGAAAGGGAGCCGATCTTCATGCTTTTAAAATCCGGAGTTCGACTCGATGTTTCAGGTCGATGTAGCTCGCAAAACACCTCGGTCAGTCCCCTCTACCCTCTGGGGAAAGGGTTAGGGTGAGGGGTGATTCGACCTGACACGCCACAATCATCAATAACACCGAAAACCCCAAGACCACGAACCGAGACAATCCCGATGACCGACACCCCCCATTTCCCGCTCTCCGCCGTGGTCGGCGCCGATGACTTGAAGCTTGCTCTGTACCTCACCGCCATCGACCCGAAAATCGGCGGCGTGCTGATCGAAGGCCCGCGCGGCATGGCCAAATCGACCCTGGCCCGTGGCTTGGCGGACCTGCTCGCCAGCGGCCAGTTCGTCACCTTGCCCTTGGGCGCCACCGAAGAACGCCTGGTCGGCACCCTCGACCTCGACGCCGCCCTGAGCGACGGTCGCGCGCAGTTTTCCCCCGGCGTGCTGGCCAAGGCGGACGGCGGCGTGCTGTATGTCGATGAGGTCAACTTGCTGCCCGATCACCTCGTTGACCTGTTGCTCGACGTGGCCGCCAGCGGCACCAACCTGATCGAGCGCGACGGTATTTCCCACCGGCATTCGGCGAAGTTCGTGCTGATCGGCACCATGAACCCGGAAGAGGGCGAACTGCGCCCACAACTGCTCGACCGCTTCGGCCTGAACGTCGCCCTCAGCGGCCACACCGCACCCGTCGAGCGTGGTCAGATCATTCGGCGCCGACTGGATTTCGACAGCGATCCCCACGGCTTCTGCGCCGAATGGGAAAGCCAGCAACACGCCTTGCGCGAGCGTTGCCAGCAGGCACGCAGTACGTTGGCGAGTATTCCCCTGGATGACGCCGCACTCGCGCACATCACCGAGCGCTGTTTTGCCGCCGGGGTCGATGGTTTGCGTGCCGACCTGGTCTGGCTGCGCGCCGCCCGTGCCCATGCGGCCTGGCGCGGGGCAAGCGCGATTGGCGAGGAAGATATCGATGCGGTCGCCGAGTTTGCCTTGCGCCATCGGCGTCGCGAACATCCTCACGCGCCACCGCAACAAACGCCACAGTCACCGACCACCGATAATTCCAACCCGAGCGAAGGCCAGGGTCAGTGGGGCGAAATGCCCGCCCAGGCCCTGCCGGTCGGCGCCCGACGTGAAGTGCCGAGCTGGCCAAAAAAGCCCTAGGCATTCGCCCTCGATCTGACGCGGGGGCGAATGCCAGGCCCCGGGCCGGACAGCTGGACCATGGTCGGCAAGGCAAACGCCGTGCGGCCCCGCAAGGCTCGATCAACTGGCCCGGCACTTTGCTCAGCGGGCGTCCGCGATTGCATGAAGACCTGCTGTTTCATCTGCGCACCCGTTCAGCCCACGAGCTGTGGCTGGTGATCGTCGACGCTTCGGCCTCGACCCGACGGCATCAGGCGTTGAGCGATGCCAAGGGTTTATTGGCACAATTGTTCGATGATGCTTATCGGCAACGGGCGCGCCTGGCCTTGTTGACCGCCAGCGGCAATGCGCCAAAGTGGCAGGTGCAAGGCTTGAAGGCGTCCAGCGGTTTGCGCGCCTGGCTGGATGGCCTGGGCGCTGGGGGCGGTACGCCGATGTTGGCGGCGCTGCATGAGGCGGGGCAGTGGCTGTCCGCTCGGCAGAAGCGTTTTCCGGCGGAACAGCAGCGTTTGTTACTGGTGACCGATGGGCGGTTGAAGGCATGGCCGGGGTTGCCGGTGTTGGGATGTCCGGGTGTGTTGATTGATATCGAGCGCGGGCCGATTCGGCTTGGACGGGCCAGGGTGTTGGCGGGTGAGTTGCAGGCAGAGTATCGGCATATCGACGATCTGATTTCAGGCTGAGGGTTGTGTTGGCCGGGCTGGCCTCTTCGCGAGCAAGCCCACTCCCACAAGGGATTTGCGGTGTTTCAAATAATTGGGCGGCTGGCATACTGCATGGCTTCAGACCTGAAGCGCAGCCCCTATGACTTTCGATTCCCCGTTAAGCGCTTGGCAATATGCCGTTGAACAGAAGGGTTTCGTCCAGGACGAAGCCCAGGAACATGCCGTCTGGGCCCTGCAAAAGTGCCACGAAGCCTTGCACGAAGGGCACCAGTCGATCACGGGCGTTTACCTTTGGGGCCCGGTGGGTCGCGGCAAGACGTGGTTGATGGATCAATTCTACGAAAGCCTGCGGGTGCCGGCCCGGCGTCAGCATTTCCACCATTTCATGGGCTGGGTGCATCAGCGTTCGTTTCAACTGACCGGTACCGCCGACCCGTTGAAAGCCCTGGCCCGCGAATTGAGCCAGGAAGTCCGGGTGTTGTGTTTCGACGAACTGTTCGTCAACGACATTGGCGATGCGATCATTCTCGGCCGGCTGTTCCAGGTGATGTTCGAGGAAGGCGTGGTGGTGGTCAGCACCTCCAACCAGCCGCCGGATCAGCTGTATGCCGATGGCTTCAACCGCGACCGGTTTACGCCGGCCATTGAGGCGATCGAGCAGCATATGCAGGTGATCGCGGTGGATGGCGGGGAGGATCATCGCCTGCATCCCGGCACGGCGTTGCAACGGTATTGGGTGGAAGCACTCGATCAGCCCAGCGGCCTGGCCGAAGCGTTCAAGGCCCTGACCGCTGGCCAGTCGGTGTCCGCTGACCCGATCCAGGTCGGCTACCGCAGCGTCCACGTGGTGCAGGCCAGCGCCACGGTGCTCTGGTGTCGCTACGCCGACCTGTGCGAACAACCTTTCGCCGCCATGGACTTCATGGCCCTGTGCGACACCTTCAGCGCTATCCTGATGAGTGAAGTGCCCAACCTCAGCGCGCAAAAACGCGACGGGCGGATTGCCCGGGGCACGGAAGACGGGGTGGAACGGGTGGTGGCCGGCGACCGCGAGCTGCCGCAGTTGTCGGTGCATGACGATGGCGTGCGGCGCTTCATTGCGCTGGTGGACGAGTGCTACGACCGCAAGGTGCCGCTGTACCTCGAAGCCCGTGTGCCAATGGACGCCTTGTACACCGAGGGTTACCTGGAATTCCCGTTCCGCCGCACCCTCAGTCGTTTGCAGGAAATGCAATTGCAACGCTTTGCCGACGCTTGAGCACCAGGAGGAGCGACGATGAATCAGCCTCTGTCTCACCATTTGCTGACCATGGCCTACCAGAATGCCTGGGCCAACCACCGACTGGCCAAGGCCTGGGGTCAATTGAGCGCGTCGGAACTGACGGCGCTGCGGGTCAGTTTTTTCCCGAGCATCTGTGCGACCCTCAACCACATTCTGACCTGTGACTGGTTCTACGTGGACGCCCTGGAGCGGGAGTTGCGCGGTGATGTGGCGCATCCCGATTGCTACGTGTTTTTCAAGGATGAACAACCCTTCACTGATGCCGATGCCCTCAAGCACGAGCAGGCCAGCGTGGACCGGCGGCTGATCGCCTATTGCGAACAATTGCGTGACGCCGACCTCGGGCAGATCGTGACCATCGCCCGGGACACGCCGCAACACGACAGCCGGTTGCGCATGCTCTCCCATCTGTTCGAACACCAGATCCATCACCGCGGCCAGGTTCACGGCATGCTCAGTGGCACTTCGGTCAAACCGCCGCAGCTGGACGAGTTTTTCTGCGCCGGGGAGGCGGGTTTGCGGGCGACGGATTTTGCCGAGTTGGGCTGGACTGAAGAGTTGGTGTGGGGGCATTAAGATCAAAGGATCGCAGCCTTCGGCGACGTCCACAGGCGCGTAGGAGCTACCGAAGGCTGCGATCTTTTGATCTTGCCCCAGTTGTCCCCACATCACCATCACGCTAATGTCCGTGGCCAATTTGATGTGTGATCGAGGGTGGAAATGGAATCCGCGGAAATACTTGTGCTTCAAGCCAGCTACACCAACCCGGTGCATGCAGAGGCCATTTGCCTGGTGCTGAACCAGTACGCCGAAGACCCGATGGGTGGCGGCGAACCGCTGGATGCCGAGGTGTTGCGGCAACTGCCGGCGGAACTGGCCAAGCGCTCCTTTGCGTTCAGCGTGTTGGCTTTCGTCGGCGGCGAACCGGCGGGGCTGGTCAATTGCTTTGAAGGCTTTTCGACCTTCGCCTGCCGAACGCTGGTCAACGTGCACGATGTCTCGGTGGTGCCAACGTTTCGCGGCCTGGGGCTGAGCCAGAAGATGCTGCAAAAGGTCGAAGACATTGCCCGCCAGCGCGGTTGCTGCAAGATCACCCTCGAAGTCCTGGAAGGCAACGATGTCGCCCAGGCGTCCTATGCCAAGTTCGGTTTTGCCGCCGGCAGGTTTGATCCCGCCCATGGGCGCATGCTGTTCTGGACCAAGGCGCTGTAAATCCCGGGCATAAAAAAGGGCGTCCATCAGGACGCCCGAAGTGTCAGCTCTGACGACGGAGCAGGGGCCGCCAGAGGTCCATGGGTTCAGGGTCTGTAGGATTCAGTCACTTGCGCGGTTTGATCGTCCGGAACCCGGAGTTCACCGCTTGGACGCTGGTCGGTCTGGCTTTGCGCCGTGTGGACCGGAAAGTTGTCCCAGTGATACTTCATCCGCTCCGCGCCGCCTTCGGCAAACGCGCTGGCGGAACCGACAAGCAGCAGGCCGGCGAAGACCAAGTTGACTCGTTTCATGATGTATCTCCCACTAAGAATGACGGGGTGCCTTTCATCCGTGATTCAAGGGCGTGGGCGCAGTATCGGCAGAGCTCATTAAGCCGGGGTTAACCGGGATCAACCTGTGGGAGCGGGCTTGCTCGCGAAGGCGGAGTGTCAGGCAACATCAATGTTGAATGTTCTATCGCTTTCGCGAGCAAGCCCGCTCCCACAGGGGATCTTTGTTGTAAGTCAGTACTGCGTTCGGCGCAGATCCCTGTGAGAGTGAGCAAGCTCACTCCCTTGGTAGATCGCGGCTGTGGCTCAGAGTTTCCAGTCAAGGCTCAACGTCACCGTGCGTGGGTCACCCCAGAACACACCGTTGTAGAAGCCAACGTTGTCGTAATACTTCTTGTCGAACAGGTTATCCACGTTCAGCGAGGCGGACAGGTGCTTGTCGAACGCATAACGCGACATCAACTTGACCACGGTGTAGGCCCCTTGGCGGATCTTCGCGTTTTCGGTGATCAGATCACCCTGGGCGTCCCGTCCGATCGGGCGATTGGAATTGCCCCAGATATCACTCTGCCAGTTCACCGCGCCGCCCACGGTCAGCGCATGCCAGTCGCCGGGCAGGCGATAGGCCGTGGACAGCCGCAACATGTTCAGCGGTTCACTGGTGTTCGCACGCTGCTTATCGCCGTTGGCCGCGTGGGTGTAGGTGTAACCGGCGGTCATGTTCCAGTCGGTCATGACTTCGCCGGAGACTTCGACTTCGAAGCCCTGGACCTTTTGTCCCTTGCCCCCGGACTTATAGAACTGCTCACCGGTCAGCGGGTCTTGCGGCACCGAGTCGTCCAGCTCGGCGACGTTATCCTGCTTGCTCCAGAACACCGCTGTTGCGACGTTCAGGCGCTCTTCCAGCAAGCTGCCCTTGAGGCCCAGTTCATAGTTGCTGCCGACCACCGGTTCCAGGTATTTGTGGTTGGCGTCGCGATTATTCTGGGGTTTGAAGATGTCGGTGTAGCTGACGTAGACGGTGTACTCGTGCGTGAGGTCGTAGAGCAATCCGGCGTACGGCGTCCAGATATCGCTTTGTTGCTGGGGAGTGGTTTCGACGCCGGTCAGTTGCAGGCTTTTATCGTAGCTGTAGTTCTTTTTCGAGGTTTTCCAGCTGCCATAGCGGCTGCCGAGTACCGCATGAAAGCGGTCGGTCAGGCTCAGGCGCGTGGCCAGGTAGCCGGCCTTCTGGCGGGTGCTGTCCGAGTCGCCGGTGAGGCCGGTGACGGTGTCGGGAAACTTGGCGATGTCGCCCATGTATTTCCAGTCGGGAATGTTGCCGTAGCCCGCAGGAACGGCGCCGCCCACGGTGTAGGGCGATTCCGAGCTGCGTTCGGCTTCGCCATAACCAAACATCAGTTCATGCTCGCGCCCGAACAACGCATAAGGACCGGCGACGTTGATGTCATAGGTATTCATTTTCTGCGTGCCGAGCATGTGGCCACGGTAGGCGCTCATGCCGCTGCGATCGTCATTCGGGAAACCACCGCCGCCGTAGTAGACCTTGCCATCCGTATCGCTATCCCGGTGGGTATAGGCCGCCTTCAGGTGCCAACCGCCGCCCAATTGCTGGTCGAGGTTGGCGAAGGCGGTCTTGTCCTTCAGCGGCCAGGAACTCCACGACGTCGCCATGTGGGTGGAGCGCCCGAGGTTGGCCTTGCCGCCGGACGAATTCCAATAAGGCACCGTGCCCCAGGACGTGCCCTGGACCTGTTTGTCCTGATAGTCATAACCCACCGCCAGCAGCGTGTCGTCGGTGAGATCGGCTTCCAGCACGCCATAACCGACTTCCCGCTGCATCTTGTAATGATCGCGAAACGACTGGCTGTCGCGATAGGCCAGCACGCTGCGCCCGCGCAAACGCCCGTCGAACGCCAGCGGGCCGCCGACATCCACGTAGCTGTAGTAATCGTCATAACTGCCGCCGCTGACACCGGTCTGGGCCTGCCATTGCGCGGTCGGTCGCTTGCGCACCATGTTGATGGTGGCCGACGGGTCGCCGGCACCGGTGGTCAACCCGGTGGCGCCGCGAACCACTTCGATGCAGCCGTAGATGATGGTGTCGGAGTCGGACTTCATGCGCCCGAAGGTATTGAGCATCCCGTCAATCTGGAAGTTGTTGATCTCGTAGCCGCGAGACGAATAGCTCACCCGGTCAGAGTCGTTGTGCTGGACCACCACGCCGGTGGTCTGGCTCATGGCTTCGGAGAGGGTGCCGAGCTTGAAGTCGTCCATTTGCTGGCGAGTGACCACGGACACCGATTGTGGCGTTTCCTTGATCGACAGGTTCAGCCGCGTGGCGGTGCTCATGGCGCCGGTGGTGTAGGACTCGGTGTGTTCGGTGGTGCTGCCCAATCCTTCGGCGGTGACATTGGTGCTGGCGAGTTCCAGGGCGCTGGCGGCCGGGGTCTTGTCAGGATCGGTTTCGGCCAGCAAATCCGGGCTCAGGGCTGCACTGCACAGCCCAAGGGTCAAGGTCATGGAACGGGTGATAGGCGCAAACATCGCAGCCGACTCCTTGTCTTCGAGGGAAAAATTCCGTTTGCTCAAAGACGAAGGGGAGCGGAGGGATTTAGCGTTAAACGAGAATAATTGTCATCTCTGGATGTTTCAACGCGCAAAAAAAATGTGGGAGCGGGCTTGCTCGCGAAAGCAGTGGGTCAGTCAATATTGATATCGACTGATACGACGCCTTCGCGAGCAAGCCCGCTCCCACATGGGGGTATTGCGGTGTTACTGCTTGACCACCGATGGGACTTCCGTCACTGCAGCCTTGGGTTTCATCAGGCTGAAGTCGATCAGCGGACGTTGCTGGCGTTCGTACGGGTTGCCGATCATCAACGGTCGCGGCTTGAAGCTGTCGCTGACCAGGCTCTTGCTGCGGTCCAGTTCATCGAAACTCAGGCCGGCCAGGTCGGCCCAGGTGTGGATCAACTGCGAGCTGCTGTAAGGGCGGCTCAGGTCGGCGGCAAAGTTCCAGTCGTGGGTGTCACGCCATTTCGGCGAAGCCCAGGCCATGAATGGAATCGTGTACATCGGTGCCGTCGGTTTGTTCTCGTTTCGCCCCAGGGTGTTGTGGCCCGGGGAGTCGAAGACGTCTTCGCCGTGGTCGGAGAGGTACAGCAGGAAGCCGTTGGGATCGACCTTGGCGTAATCCTTGATCAGGCTCGACACCACGAAATCGTTGTACAGCACCGCGTTGTCGTAGCTGTTGTAAGTCGGCACTTCGGCGTCTTTTACGCCGGCCGGAACCCCGGTGCGGTCCTTGAACTTGTCGAACGTCGGCGGGTAACGGTACTGGTAGCTCATGTGCGTACCGAGCAGGTGGACGACGATCAACTTGTGCGCCGCCGGGTCACTCAGGGCCTTGTTGAACGGCTCGATCACGTCGCCATCGTACTGGGCGGCGTTCTGGTTGCGGTTGTTGTTCAGGTACACCTGCTCGTCGGCCTGTTCGGAGAACGTGGTGAGCATGGTGTTGCGCTTGGTCATGGTCTGCTGGTTGGTGATCCAGAAGGTCTTGTAGCCTGCCTGTTTCATCATGCTGACCAGCGACGGCGTCGTCAGGTACAGGTCCGGGTTCTCTTCGTCGGCGAAGGTCAGTACCTGTTGCAGCGCCTCGATGGTGTAGGGGCGCGGGGTGATGACGTTATTGAAGATCGCCAATTGATCCTTGAGCTTGTCCAGTTCCGGCGTGGTTTCGCGGTTGTATCCGTACAGGCTCATGCGCTGGCGGTTGGTAGACTCGCCAATCACCAGCACCAGGGTCGAAGGTTGGTCGGCCATGGTGTTCTTGAGGTTTTTCAGCGGTGCGATCTTGCTCGCACTGTCGAGCATGTCTTGCATGCCGGCCAGGGTGTCGAGGTAACGGTGATACGCCACGGCCATCTGCCATGGCACCGCCGGCTCGATGCGGGTTTCGAACTTCTCGAAACCGCCGGCCAGGCTGCCGGTGCGCGCGGTTTGCTTGATCAGCGGATAACCGACCACCGCCACCAGGATCGCAGTCGCCGCCACCAGCGCGCGTCCACGGGGCATGTACACCGGGCGCAAGCGGGTCCACAGGAAATAGGCGAACGCGGTGTGCGCGAGGAACGCCAGCACCATCCACCAGGCAAAGTACTGGGTCATGTACTCGCCGGCTTCAGAGATGTTCGACTCGAACATGATGAAGATGACGCTCTGGGAAAACTCCTGCTGATAGATGAAGAAGTAGCCCAGGCTGGCCATCGAGCAAGCCCATAGCACCACGCCGATCAGCGCGGCCATCAGGCGGGTGCGCTTGGGGAACAGCAGCATCGGCGCCAGCCACACGGCACTCATCACAAACGCCTGGCGAAACCCGGTGAAACCGGACGTGCCGGTCAGCTGGATCAGCAGTTGGGTAATGCCGGAGAAGTACCAGAAGAAGACAAACAGCCAGATGAACCCGGCCCAATCGAAACCTGTCGCAGACGTTTTGCTGCGTTTGAGCAATGCCATTAAGTACGTACTCCCACCGGCGTCATGGAGTCGCCGGCGTCATAAAACGAACCTACGAGAAACCGCTGCACGAGAACCGGACAGCCACAAGGATCGGGAGTATCGCTAGACGAATGTGAAAACTTTGTGAGTTTCGTTCAGGAATGCGACAGGAAGGGGCAGCGCCAATGGCTTTTCATGTGGGAGCGGGCTTGCTCGCGAAAGCGGTGTGTCAGTTACACAGAGGCTGACTGACAGGACGCCTTCGCGAGCAAGCCCGCTCCCACAGGGGATGGTGGGGTACTGAAAGGGGGATCAGGCGCTCAGCGAGGGCATCGGCTGCCCGGACAATTGAGCCTGTTGCTGCAACAATTGCCTGAGCTGGGCCACCTGGGTCTTCAAGGTGTCACGCTCGTCTTTCAATTGGCGCAGTTCATCACGACGGATCGTGACGTAGAGAGTTTGTGGGGGACGTGCGGTAACGATTGTGTCCATTGCTCACCTCGCAAATGGCCTGCATCAACTGTGATTGTGTCGTTCTTGCGAGCGACATAAACACTATCGGCACCGATTTTGATTTCTTTTGCCCATGAATGGAACTTTTTTATTTTTCATGGTCGGTGTGTCTTCGGCACGATTCCCGACGTTATCAGTCTGGATCGGGCACAATGCCCGGAAACTTCATCCCAATGCTCTGGACTAACCCTCATTGGTCGCGTTGGGCTATAACCTTTGACACACATTATTAGCAGTAAGGAGCATCAGCACATGCAATTCGGGATTATTGGACTGGGCCGCATGGGCGGTAATATTGCGCGGCGCCTGATGCTCAACGGGCATACCACCGTTGTTTACGACCGCAATACCGCCTTCGTCGAGAACCTGGCCAAAGAAGGCTCCACCGGCGTTGCCGACCTGCCGGCGCTGGTCGCGGGCCTGGCCAAGCCGCGTGCGATCTGGGTGATGCTGCCGGCCGGCGCGCCGACCGAAGACACCATCGACACCCTGAGCAACCTGCTCGAAGCCGGCGACACCATCATCGACGGCGGCAACACCTTCTATAAAGATGACATCCGCCGTGCCAAGACCTTGTCGGAAAAAGGCCTGCACTACATTGACGTCGGCACGTCCGGCGGCGTCTGGGGCCTGGAACGCGGTTACTGCATGATGATCGGCGGCGACGCCGAGACCGTCACGCGCCTCGATCCGTTGTTCGAAAGCCTGGCGCCGGGACTGGGTGACATCCCGCGCACCAAGGACCGCAAGTCCGACGACGACCGTGCCGAGCGCGGCTACATCCACGCCGGCCCTGCGGGTTCCGGGCATTTCGTGAAGATGATCCACAACGGCATCGAATACGGAATGATGCAGGCCTTCGCGGAAGGCTTTGACATCCTCAAGACCAAATCCAGCGAAAACCTGCCGGAAGACCAGCGCTTCGACCTGAATGTCGCCGACATCGCCGAAGTCTGGCGTCGTGGCAGCGTCGTCTCGTCCTGGCTGCTCGACCTGACCGCCGACGCCCTGGCCAGCGATCCGAAACTCGACGGCTACTCCGGTTCGGTGGCTGACAGCGGTGAAGGCCGCTGGACCATCGAAGCTGCCATGGAGCAATCGGTGCCGGTTCCGGTGCTGTCGAACTCGCTGTTCTCCCGCTACCGTTCCCGCGGCCAAGGCACTTTTGGCGACAAAATTCTCTCGGCCCAGCGCTTCGGCTTCGGCGGCCACGTGGAGACATCGAAAAAATGAGTAATACGATCCGCAGGAAATCCAAGGCAGAACCCGCACCACCGACCACGCTGTTCCTGTTCGGTGCCCATGGTGATCTGGTCAAGCGTCTGTTGATGCCGGCCCTGTACAACCTCAGTCGCGACGGCCTGCTTGGCAATGGACTGCGGATCATCGGCGTTGACCACAACGCCATCAGCGATGAAGCCTTCGCGCAAAAGCTCGAAGACTTCATTCGCACCGAAGCGGCCGCCAAGGTCGGCAAGGGCGATGAAGCCCTTGATCCGGCCTTGTGGGCCAAACTGGCCAAAGGCATCAGCTACGTTCAGGGCGATTTCCTGGACGACAGCACTTATCAAGCCCTGGCGGCTAAAATCGCCGACAGCGGCACCGGCAATGCGGTGTTCTACCTGGCTACCGCGCCACGTTTCTTCAGTGAAGTGGTGCGCCGCCTCGGCAGCGCCGGTTTGCTCGAAGAAACCCCGGAAGCGTTCAGAAGGGTGGTGATCGAAAAACCGTTCGGTTCCGACCTGCAAACCGCCGAAGCCTTGAACGCCTGCTTGCTCAAGGTCATGTCGGAAAAGCAGATCTACCGGATCGATCACTATCTGGGCAAGGAAACCGTGCTGAACATTCTGGTCAGCCGGTTCTCCAACAGCCTGTTCGAAGCGTTCTGGAACAACCATTACATCGACCACGTACAGATCACCGCCGCCGAAACCGTCGGCGTGGAAACCCGTGGCAGTTTTTACGAACACACCGGCGCCTTGCGGGACATGGTGCCCAATCACCTGTTCCAGTTGCTGGCGATGGTGGCCATGGAACCACCGGCTGCGTTTGGCGCCGATGCGGTACGTGGCGAGAAAGCCAAGGTGGTCGGCGCAATCCGCCCTTGGTCCGTCGAAGAGGCGCGGGCCAACTCGGTGCGTGGCCAATATGCCGCTGGCGACGTCGACGGCAAGCCGTTGGCCGGTTACCGTCAGGAAGGCAACGTGGCGCCGGACAGCAACACTGAAACCTACGTCGCGCTGAAAGTCATGATCGACAACTGGCGCTGGGTCGGCGTGCCGTTCTACCTGCGCACCGGCAAGCGCATGAGCGTGCGCGACACCGAGATCGTCATCTGCTTCAAGCCTGCGCCGTACGCGCAGTTCCGCGACACCGAAGTTGATGAGTTGCAGCCGACCTATTTGCGGATCCAGATCCAGCCGAACGAAGGCATGTGGTTCGACCTGCTGGCCAAGCGGCCGGGGCCGGCGCTGAAGATGGCCAACATCGAGCTGGGGTTCGCCTACAAGGACTTCTTCGAGATGCAGCCGTCCACCGGCTACGAAACCCTGATCTACGATTGCCTGACCGGCGACCAGACGCTGTTCCAGCGCGCCGACAACATCGAGAACGGCTGGCGCGCCGTGCAGCCGTTCCTCGACGCCTGGCAGCAGGACGCGAGCGTGCAGAGCTACCCGGCGGGTGAGGACGGCCCACAAGCCGCAGAAGACCTGCTGGCCCGTGACGGTCGCGTCTGGCACAGCCTCGGATGAGTGATACGGCGAAACATCCCATCCGATTTCTGCTCAGCGACATGGACGGCACCTTGCTGTTGCCCGATCACAGCCTCAGCCAGCGCACCATCGAAGCAGTGCGTGCATTGCGCGAGGCCGGGGTTTTCTTCAGCCTGGCCACTGGCCGGCCGCCGAAAGCCATGTTGCAGCAGATCGAAGCCCTGGGCGTCGATCTGCCGACTGCGGCGTTCAATGGCGGCACCATCGTTAACCCGGACGGCAGTTTGTTGGTCGCGCATTACTTGCCGGCCACTGCAGCATTGACCGCACTGGCGCTGTTTGCCGACCGGCCGGACATCGAAATCTGGGTGTTCAGCGGTGGCGATTGGCTGCTGAAAGATCCGAACGGGCCGATGGTGCCTCGCGAACAGCACGGCCTGGGTTATCCACCGGTGGTGGTCGAGAGTTTTGAGCCGTACCTGGAACGCATCGACAAGATCGTCGCCACCAGCAACAACGCTGACTTGTTGATTGAGCTGGAAGCGCTGTTGTTGCCCAAGGTCGAAGGTCAGGCTCAGGTGTCCCGTTCTCAGCCGATCTATCTGGACGTGACCGCGATGCAAGCCAACAAGGGCGCGGCGCTGGCGACACTGGCCGAGTTCCTCGGCGTGCCTTTGGAGCAAACCGCTGCACTGGGCGACGGCGGCAATGACCCGGCAATGTTCCATCGCGCCGGGTTATCGATTGCCATGGGTCAGGCGGAAGAGGCGGTGAAGCGCCAGGCGGATGTGGTCACCGGTGCCAACACCGAAGACGGCGCGGCGCAAGCGATCGAGCAATACATCCTCCCTCGCTGATTCACCCAGACCCCTGTGGGAGCGGGCTTGCTCGCGAAGGCGGTGTATCAGTCGACATCAATATCAACTGACACACAGCCTTCGCGAGCAAGCCCGCTCTCACATTATTGGGCCGTTGGTTAATCGCAGGGCTAGCCCAGATAGCGCGCCACGACCGCCCGGTAATTGCCGTCCAGTGAGTAGCCGCCAACGACGATCCGGCCGTTGTCCTGCACGGCCAGGGAAGTGGCCGTGTCCAGGCTGCGGCCCAAGCGGGTACGAACCCAGCCGATGCCATTGGCAAAGCTGCGGTCCAGCTGCCCTTGCGGCAGATAGCGGGCCAGGATGAAATCGGCTTCGACCCCGCCAATCGTGGCGCCGACGGCCAGGATGCCGCCATCCGGCTGAACCTGGGCGGCGGTCCATTGACTGCCGCTGTGGCCGATTTCCAGGCGTTGCGGCTGACCGCCGTTGCAATGCTTATCCGGGCGGCCGTTACTGTGCAGTTTCAGCGACAGGCAATGCATCGGGTCGCGGCTGCTGCCAAAACAGTGCAGGTCGCCGTTGTCTTGCTGGACGATCTGGCTGATCTGGGCGCTGCGGCCCTGCGCCGTGAAGGTCATGAAACCATCCACGGCAAAGCTTTCGTCCAGCCGACCATCGGCGTGATAACGCGCAAGCAAACCTTGCGCAGGAAAATTGATCGAGCCACCCGCCAGGATTCGCCCGTCCCGTTGCACCATCAGGCTGCCGAGCCATGTGTTCATCAGCAGATGTCGGACCAGCACGAAACCACGCCCGTTGAACTCATTGTCCAGAGCGCCGTCGGCACTCAGGCGGATCAGCAGGCCGACGTGATCGGCGAGTTCGAAATGATGATTGGCCAGCAGCAGGATTCGACCATCCGCCTGCACGGCTATATCGCAGGCTTCGGCGCCCGGCACGCCCGGCGGTAGCCAGTCGTCGCGCAAGCCTTGGGACAGGTCTCCGGGGAGCCGTACCACCTGGCGGCCGTTGTCGCCAAAGCGGCGAACCGGTTGACCATGGGGATCGAACAGCGCCAGGGCGGGCAGAGTGCGATGGGCGCTTTCATAGTGCAGGCCGGCCAGCAGAATATCGCCGCTGGGCAGGACGTGCACATTGCTGGCCATGGCTTCGAAGCCCAAGGCGAATTGGCCGATCAGGCTGCCCTGATTGCCAAAGCTCAGGTCTGCCGAGCCGTCTTCCAGCAGGCGGGCCAGACCATAGCGACTACCGCCGTGGGTGCCGACTTTGGCCGCGACCAACAAACGGCCTTGTGGGTCGATGGCGACACCGTTGGCCATGCTTGAGGAACTGCCGGCGAAATAGACTTGAGTCTTGCCGGCGGCGGCAAATTCCGGATCAAGGTGCCCGGCTGAATATACCGTGGCGGGGCGGGCGAAAGCGGTCTGGGTTGGCATGCACGCATCTCCTTGCCAGTCGCCCTCATCCCGGTAGCCGGGAGGGTGACTGCGCGTGCGAAACATTCAATCCCTGAATGCCTGGACGCACAACTGTCATAACTAACAGGCGGAGGGTCGCTTTGTGCCAGAACAGTGTCTTTTGGAACCATAAAGCAAAAGATCGCAGCGTTCGGCAGCGTCTACAGGAAACGTATATTCCAATGTAGGCGCTGCCGAAGGCTGCGATCTTTTGATCTTTAATTAATGAGGCATGGACCACGATTGCAATGTGTAGCCATCTTCGCTGAGTGCAGCGCGGGCCTGTTCCAGCAGATGTTCAAGTTGTACCGGATCGGAATAAGCGCTGCTCGGGATCTGCGCGCGGCCGATGCGGGTATTGGTGCGGTCGATCACGCTCAGGCAGAGTTCGCCGTTGCCGTCTTGTGGGGCCCAGGCGACGCATTGAAATGGCTTGAACGCGCGGTCGGCAATCAAAAGAGCTTCGTTGATACGGAGCGGGGCGGTCATGGGATCTTCTCTCTATATGCCCAATCAAGTGATGTGCCGTCGGTTGGGCTTACCGTTCGGCTGGTTACTTGTACTGATGCCCTCAATAGGGGGTTGGGTCACACACAATCCAAAGAAAATTCAACTTTCTTTCATATACTCAATATTCAGGCAGTTTTTGAAAGCTGGGTGAAAGCTTCAGTCGTTAGGTAACTAACAAACTGCCTTCTTATAACTAATTACTTAAGACTCCTATAATCAAACGATACAAGGTCACGTCAAATTCTTGCTAATGTTACAGCCAGGTCCGCCAAATGACTGTTTTTAATAATATTTCCTTAAATTTGGCGCCAAGGAACAGTCATGATCGAAGCGCCTGCCTTACGACGTCTGTTAGTGGTTGATCCTTGCGACGATTGCCATCGTCTTTTGCCGGGTTTGCGCTCTGTAGGATGGGATGTTGACAGCTGTACGCTGGAAAACGCCGCTGATCGAACTTGTGATGTCGGCCTCTTGCGATTGCAGCCGTTTCACCTGGAACGCCCCGAAGCCGTCAAAGAATTGATCAGCCGCAGCGGCACCGAATGGATTGCCGTGCTCAACCAGGAAGTCCTGCGCCTGCAAAACGTCGGGGACTTTGTGTGCGAATGGTTTTTTGACTTCCATACCTTGCCGTTCGATGTGTCCCGGGTCCAGGTGACCCTCGGGCGCGCATTCGGCATGGCGCGCCTGCGCGGGCAGGGCACGATTCATATCGATCAGCCTGAACATGAGTTGCTGGGTGACAGCAAGCCGATCCGCGAACTGCGCAAGCTTTTGAGCAAACTGGCGCCCACCGAGTCGCCGGTATTGATCCGCGGCGAAAGCGGCACGGGCAAAGAGTTGGTCGCCCGCACCCTGCACCGGCAATCCCAGCGTCACAGCAAACCCTTTGTGGCGATCAACTGTGGGGCGATTCCCGAGCACCTGATCCAGTCCGAACTGTTTGGCCACGAAAAAGGCGCCTTCACCGGCGCGCATCAACGCAAGATCGGGCGGATCGAAGCCGCGAATGGCGGCACACTGTTTCTCGATGAGATCGGCGACTTGCCGCTGGAACTGCAAGCCAATCTGCTGCGCTTCCTCCAGGAAAAACACATCGAGCATGTCGGCGGCAGTACGCCGATTCCGGTGGATGTGCGGGTACTGGCGGCAACTCACGTCGACCTTGAAGCGGCCATCGAGAAGAAACGCTTTCGCGAAGATTTGTACTACCGCCTCAACGTGCTGCAAGTGGTCACCGCGCCGCTGCGTGAACGCCACGGTGATTTATCGATGCTGGCCAACCACTTTTCCCATTTCTATAGCCATGAAACTGGTCGCCGTCCGCGCAGCTTCAGCGAAGACGCGCTGATCGCCATGGGCAAGCATGACTGGCCGGGTAATGTTCGCGAGTTGGCCAACCGGGTACGTCGCGGGTTAGTGCTGGCTGAAGGGCGCCAGATCGAAGCGCGAGACCTGGGGCTGATCAGCCAGCAGACCATTGTCGCGCCGATGGGTACCTTGGAAGACTACAAGACCCGGGCTGAACGCCAGGCTTTGTGCGATGTGCTCAACCGTCACAGCGACAATCTGAGCATTGCCGCCAAGGTGCTGGGGATATCCAGGCCTACTTTCTACCGTTTGTTGCACAAGCATCAGATACGTTAACGCAAGATCAACAGATCGCAGCCTTCGGCAGCTCCTACAGGTTCGCGCGAATCCCTTGTAGGAGCTGTCGAGTGAAACGAGGCTGCGATCTTTTCCCCGAACCCCACAAACAAAAGCCCCGCCAGGATTGAAGTCCTGGCGGGGCTTTGCCGTTGTTGTGGATCAGAAGTAGTACGGGAATTTCAGGCTGAAGGAGAAATCTGGCGAGTCCTCGGTCAGGCCAATGGCCAGGTTAGGCACGATCGTCAGGTTATCCGTAGCCGCCAGGGTCATGCCGATGTTGAAGTTGGCCGAGTTGTAATCGCTGTTTGAAATCGATTGCCAATCGCCACCGTCCGGCTTGATCTTGCTCTTGCGGGCGAACTGATCGGTGAACGAGAACGACATACTCATCTTCTCGTTCAAGGCGAACGCGATACCGGCGCCGACCTGCCAGGAATCACCCAGTTTCACGTCCCCTTTAACCTTGGAACCGACTTGAGGGCTGATATCGCTGAAAGAGTCCTGCATGTTGTAGGTGTAGGACAACGTGCCGAACAGCACGGCCGGGTCGAAGGTCTTGACCAGCGAGATCCCCGGAGTGATCGCCCAGACACCGTTGCCGGTAGGCAAGTCTTCGGGTACCGAAAGGTTATCGTTGGTCGGGTCACTGACCAGCTTGATGCCGTAAGGGTCCTTGCCGGTCGGTGCCTTGACGCGCAATGTGGCAACCGCGTCGGGCCAGTTGGCCGACTCATCCAGAAACTTGTAAGCCACGCCGACGTTCACATCGCCGATGGTCGGATCCCGTGTAACGGTTGCGTCCGACGTCACCGGGCCAGCGCCACCCGCGCCACCGGAGGAATACGTCGATTCGCGATAGACAATCGGGACGTTAATGTCGAACTGCCAGCGTTGCGCCACGTTGTAGCGTGCGGTCAGGTCCAGGGTCCAGTTGTCGGCCTTGATGCGGTCGAGGTTGATGTTGCCGAGAAAGATCGAGTCCAGTGCCAGGAAGCCGTTGAGCGTTAATGCCCGGGTATCGTAGTGCGTGTAGGTCACGCCGGTTTCGAGGCTGAACTTGCCGCCACCGAAGAACCCGCTGGCTTCGTCATACAGGTTGGAAACGCTTTGCGCCGGCTCCGAATCATCCTTGAGCGATTGGCCGTAGGAACTGCCAGTGGTTCCAGGCGCACCGGCGGCCACCGTCTGGCCCTTGACCGGCTCGGCCGGGGATTTGGTCAGGCGTTTGGGAGCCGGTGTCGCAGGGGCTTGTTCGACTTGGCGAACGCGCTGCTCAAGTACCATCAGAGCGTTCTGTTGTGCTTCGTAACGCTGTTTCAACTCCGTGAGTTCTTGTTTTAGTGCTTCGACCTGAGGATCCGGTGCTGCGTACAGCAGTGTCGCCGGGGTCAGGCTACTCAAACAGACGATAGCTCTGAACGTTAACGATCGGTGCATGGGTTAGCCGTCCCTTCTGATTAAATCCGATGAGACTGAGCGTAGATCAGAATCCGATAGTGCGAAGACCTTTGAGCTGGTCCAGATTGCCGCTCACGGACCCGGTTGTCGGTACGTTGTCACGCAGTACGACATTGAGGGAGGTGAGGTTGCGCACCTGGTTGCTGCTGCCAAGCAAAGTCGTGTTCTGCATCAGTCCACCCTGGGCCAGGCGTTGCATGGTGCTGCCCTGGTTGTTGTTAGCCACGATGTTGAGTTGCACTCCCGTATTGGTTGAAGAAACGCTGAGCGAGCCAGCATCATTGTTACCGACCAGCGTCGTGCCCGCAGTCAATGCCTGGCCCTGCGGTTGCGTAGCAGGGGCCTGGTCGACCTGGCTGGCTTTTGCGACGTTGATATCAACGTTGTTGTAGGCGGTGTTGTTGTCGCCGGCAGCCCGCACCACTTGAGTGACGCCTTCGGTGCTGTTGAGGCCGTTGCCGCCAGTGACAGTGCCTGTACCGGTGGCCGGGATGGCGTTGGAGCTTTGCGAGTTCGCTGAGCTCCCAGGTTTTTCGTCGATCATCGACACATAGAACTGCGGCTTGACGGTGTTTTGCTGAATTTGCATCGCGGAGGTCGCCCCGATCAGCGCACCGTTGGCATTCTGCCAAGTAGTGGTCATGACAACGCCAAAACTGACGATCCGTCCCGGCATGACAAACCGGCCTCGCAGGGTCGCCAATTCCTGATCCCTCAGTTCAATGGGTTTGAATATTTCTGCCTGGGTGGGCAGGCTGGCGGCCAAGCAAACCACAGCCAGCCAGGTTGAAGTTTTCATGGGATGCTCCCGGAGCTTCGTGCTCCCTTGTTATTAGAAGAAGTCGCTTTGGATGAATCCGAAATCCATCAACTCTGCGTCTTGCACCGGGCTGAATGCGTTGATGCGGTTCTTGGCGGTCAGTGGCATGGGAGGTTCGAGCAAAGCGTTGTTTTTGTCGTAGCCCTGGCCGATGACGGCAAAGATGATGCCGTTCCAGCCTTTGACAAAGTCGTCGACGGTGAAACGCTTGTGACCGAGTACCGGATCGCCGATATAGACCCAGCCCTTGTGGACCCTTTGCAACACCACAAAATGTTTGTAGCCACGGATGTCCATGAGGACCACGACCGGAATCTTGATTTCACTCAAGGTTTCCGTCGCTACCCGGTAGCCACGGGCCCGCATGCCGATACTTTCCACGTAATGCTTCATGTCGAGCATGGAGAAGCCCTGGACGCGGACAAGGTTTTGATCCGAGTGGGCCAGCATGCCTTCGATGATCTGATTTTCACTCACGTCCAGCCAATAGGCCTGGCGCAAGATGGTTGCCAGCGCAGCGGCGCCGCAACTGAAGTCGGTTTTCTGTTGCACCAGGTCGGCAAATTTACGTTCGCGTACGCTCTGGATCGGCTTGTACACCACTGCACCGCCCGGCAGGACGGCAAGCGGCATTTGTGCAGCCTCGATCACACTGGCCACGCAAAGCAAAATTGCCAAGGCGATAATGCGCATGGTGGGACGCCTTCTGGTTGTTGAAGAAAAGGCCCCCGTGAGGGGGCCCCAGAGACAGCCATTAGAACGAGTTGTTGGAAATGGCCAGCGAGTTGCTTTGTTGGTTGCCCACACCAGCAGCCACGTTGACACCGAGGTTGCCGCTGCCACCATTCACCGAACCGCTCAGGGTTGCAGTGTTGGTCACAGGGTTGGCCCAGCCAGTTGGAGTCAGCACTTGATAGGAATACGTGTTGCTCAGATCAAATGAGCTGCTCTCAGCATAGGCTTTCGCTTTGTCATACGAAGACTCGTGAGACTTGCTGCCGGATTTTTCGAACGAGGAATCGAACGACTTATCGAACGACGAACTGCCCGATTTGTTGTGCGATTTATCGATCGATACGTCCAGCGTTGCGTCAAGCGATGCAGTCAGAGAAGCGTCGGAAGACGAACTGCTGCTGCCATTGTTGTGACGGCCATAGTCCCAGGATGCGTTTCTGGAAGCCTCGACCGAAGCATCCAGAGTAGCGTTCAACGAAGCGTTCAAGTCAGAGCTGGAGGAACTGCTCTTCTCGTAGCTTTTTGAGCCACTGGCATCGAAGCTTTTCGAACCGCTCACGTCAAAGCTCGATGAAGAGCTTTTGCTTCCGGATGCTGCACTGGCCTTGGCGTAGTCGGCACTGCCGCTGGCCGAGGTGGTGAAGGTCAGCGTATCCACGCGATAGGTACGATCGGCGTTGTTATTAACGGTCAGGCCAGGACCAGTTTGAGAAGCAGAGGCAGTGGCTGTTGCGTTACCCAGTGGAGCATTGGTGTTAGCAATGGCCATGGTGTTTTTCTGTTGGTTCAGGTCGCCGGCAGCAACGTTGACGCCCATGTTGCCGCTGCCACCATTAGCCGATCCGCTCATAGAAGCAGTAGCGCTGCTGCCGTAGTTGTCGACCCGGTTGTTGCGGCTGGTTTGGGTGACGGAAGCGGTGGCGCTGGCAGTACCGAACACGAACGCATTATCAGGAGCGGCAGCTGCGGCGTTTGCAATAGCGGCCGCGTTGTCTTGTTGGTTGCCGTCGCCGCCAGCCACGTTGACGCCGACGTTGCCGCTGGTGCCTGTGGCGGAGTTGTTCATCTCGGCACTGTTGACAGTCCCGGCGTTGCCAATGCGGTTATCGGTACTGCTTTGGGTATCCCAAGCATTCGCCGTGGCGTAGACAGGGATTCTGGTTGGAGGAGGGGTGTGCTGACCGTTGTTATTGTTATGGCCATTGTGGTGACCATTGTGATCGTCATCACGCTGCCCAGCTTGTACAGCAACAGCCATGACCGCAGCAATTGCGAAAACCAGAGGCTTGATTGCCATCGAAGGTTTCATGGTGATTCTCCGTACTGATTTTAGGTTAAGTGTTGTTTTTTTTACCTGTTTTGGGTCAATCCGCGACCCGTACGCTCACGGTGTTGGCCGTTCGGTTTCCCACCCCGGCGCTCTGATTCAACTGAATGACTCCACGGCTACCGGTGAAGGCCTGATCGCTGGTAGCGACCCGGCGATAGCCTGGTGCGGAGTCAGTTGAATCGGAGTTGTTGATCAGCGCCACGTTCTGTTGAAGGAGGACGCTGTCGTCGATACTTTGCGGCTGTGTACTGATGCTTATCCGCAGGGCATTGGCCTGCTGGTTGTTGGCGCCCGCGCTCTGGTTGACGCCCAGCACGCCGTTACCGTTGCTGAAGGCGTTACCCTGAATGCTGGCGCTGGCGTCGATGCGGGGGTCCGCGGGTGAACGCAGCCGTTGGCGAATCTGTGTGGATGCATTGGCGTTATTGCCAATGGCGATGGCCCGGGCGTTGACCTGTTGTTGCTGGTCGCCCGCCGCCTGGTTGACCCCGAGGTTGCCCTGGTACTGCGCGCCCGAGCCGTCGATGTCGGCGTTGTCGATGACGGGAGATTGGGCAAAGGACGATGCACTGCAAAACATGGCGATAATCAGCAGCGAACGATTCATGCTAACGGTCTCCCGTTATGATTTTCAGAGCACCCAGGCCCTGCGTGATGTTCGAATTGACCATGTTGGCAATGCCGCTGCCCGAGTTTCCCGAACGCCCGGCGGGCAGGTTGGACAGTTGGGACTGGTTGCTGATATTGCCGCCCAGGTTGTTGGTGTTTTGAGTCACCAATTGGCTGATGCCTGCACCACTGGCGACACCGGCAAAGTCGCCGTCGCTCAACTCGTTCGTTTGATTGAGAATATGTTGCGAGGGGTTGGCATTGACGGTGGTGGGGTGAGGGTCGGGGATTAACGGTGGAACCACTGCGTTGCGCGTCTGAACATCGCGTTTGATCGTAATGATGCCGTTGTCAGCCTGGACAGGCAGGCAAACACTTGAGCCCAATGCGCATCCGATCAGCAGGAGGCTATAAATGTGATGATTGAATTTCCCCACGGCGGCAATTCCTTCTGTGATGAAACGCTGGCCCTTATCAGCGTTGCGAGGAAGAGAGCAGAAGGTGTGCCGGTTTTGGGTTTTCTTTTAAAAACAGTGGGTTGAATTTAATTATTGAGGTCGTCAAAAGATATTTGTTACGCCACTGAGACAGAGCCACGCAAAAAACGCCATCCATGGGCGCGGCAGTGCTCGCTAGAGCACTGAAAGGCAGGTTGTATCAGTGGCTTAACAGTTTCATTCTGAAGTGCGCTGACCGCTTTAATTCGCGGGTTCGCTCAGGAGGGGGTGTTTCATAAATGGACACTCGGGGCGGGGCGGGGTGCCTCGATCAAGCCTCGAGCAAGCGCGTCACAACCTCGAATGCGGCGTCTTTGCGCTGTTGCCAATCACCTTGCAGTACCTGATAAGGCTGGTGGTGCAACTCAAGCCATTGCTGGCTGGCCTGGAAAAACGCCTGGCGTTCTGCCAGTTGCGGTTGGCAACGCTGCCCGTCGTCATGCCAGGCCACGGTTTCAGGGCTCAGCAGTAAATGCAGATCGTAGTGTCGTGCCAGCAATGCCTGCTCGATCCACGTCGGGCAAGCGCCAAATAACGTCCGACTCCAAAGGATATTGCTCAGTAGGTGCGTATCGAGGATCAACAGTGCCGGTTGTCTGGCCCGTGCTTCATCTTCCCAGGCCAGTTGGCCGAGGGCGATGGAAGTGATGTCGTCGTAGCAAGTCTCGCGAGCTTCGCTGTCGATGAAATGCCGAACGTACTCACCGACCAACAGGCCGCCAAAACGGGCTTGAATCTCGCCCGATAGCCAGCTCTTGCCGCTGGATTCGGGGCCGGTGAGTACCAGTACTTTCATGCGTGCAGCGCCGGGTCGGCACGCCATTCACGCCAGCCTTGCACGGCAATTACGGTGAATAGGCCGTAGAGGGACGCGGTCAGGTACAGGCCTTTATAGATGAACAGGCTGACAAAGATCACATCCAGAACGATCCATAATGGCCAGCATTGCACGCGTTTCTGCGCCATCCATAACTGCGCCACCAGGCTGAAACCGGTCAGTGCGGCATCGAGCCAGGGTTGAGCGGCATCGGTCCAGTGGGCCATGGCTGCGCCCAACAGCAGACTGCCGATGGCGCCTGCGGCCAGCCCGAGCAGGATTGAACGCGCATCCAGTTCACTGACTTGCCGGCCATGATGGGCATCGCCGGCGCGGGTCCATTGCCACCAGCCATAGAGTTGCAACGCGGCGTAGATCACCTGCAGCAGCATGTCCGAATACAGCTTCACCTCGAAGAAGATCCAGCTGTAAAGCAGCACCATCACCAAGCCGATCGGCCAGCACCAGGGATTCTGTTTGACCGTCAGCCAGACGGCGATCACGCCGAGGGCGGCAGCAAACAGTTCAAGCCCGGACATGGCGGTTCCTTGGGGGAAGTCGAAGAGGGGGCGATTGTACCCAGATTGTCAGCCGCGGGCTCCCCCGACGCTGTCAGACAACGCACATAACTAATGTGGGAGCGGGCTTGCTCGCGAAGGCGTCGTGCCAGTCAACATGAATGCTGAATGACACACCGCTTTCGCGAGCAAGCCCGCTCCCACAGGGATGATGTTTTGGCTTAAACGCGGAATTGCTTGAGCAACCCGTTTAACTGCTCGCTCAATTCCTTGAGGTGAACACTGGCCAGGCTCGACTGCTCTGCCGCCAATGCCGTGCTGTGGGACAACCCGGCAGCCTGGGTCACGTTCTGGTTGATGTCTTCCACCACGTGGGCTTGTTGCAAGGTCGCGCTGGCAATCGAGGCGTTCAGCCCGTTGAGGTTGCGCAAGGCCTGACCGATGGCGCTGAGGCTGGCACCGGCGAGGCCGGCCTGTTCGATGGTCAGTTGCGACGCCCGGCTGCTGTCGCCGATCACCTTGACCGCCGCTTCGGAATGGTTTTGCAGGCGTTCGATCATTGCCTGGATTTCCGCCGTGGACTTCTGGGTTCGCTGCGCGAGCAATCGCACCTCATCGGCGACCACCGCAAACCCGCGACCTTGCTCGCCGGCCCGGGCCGCTTCAATGGCCGCGTTGAGGGCCAGCAGGTTGGTTTGTTCGGCAATCGAGCGGATCACCTCCAACACGCTGCCAATCTGGGTGCTTTCGGCGGCCAGGGTGCGGATCACTTCGACCGCTTGGTCAATGGTCCCGGAGAGTTTGTCGATTTGCTGCAAGCTGCCATCAATGTTGACCTGGCCTTGCTGGGCCTGGGACTCGGCATCACGCATTTCGCTGGCCGCGTGCTCGGCGTTCTTGGCCACATCCTGCACGCCGTAGGTCACTTCATTGATCGCGGTCGCCACCAGTTCCATTTGCTGGGACTGCTGCTGACTGCGTTGCTGGGCCTGCACCGCGTCGTTCCCGAGGTCGGTGGACGATTGGCCGAGCGCACTGGCGGACACCTGCAATTGGCTGATCACCAACCGCAGCTTGGCGGTAAAGGCATTGAAGTGCCGCGCCAGTTGGGTGACTTCGTCCTGGCCGTGGGTATCGAGGCTGCGGGTCAAATCACTTTCGCCGCTGGCAATGTTGGCCATGGCGTTCACGGTTTCCTGCAACGGCCGCACGATGCTGCGGGCAATCATGATCACCAGCAGCGCCATGAGCAGCGCAATCGCCAGACCAATGAAGGACGCTTTCCACACCTGGCCATAGAACTCGGCCTGCATGTCATCGATGTACACGCCGGAGCCGATGATCCAGCCCCAAGGCTCGAACAGTTTGACGTAGGAGGTTTTTTCCACCGGTGCACTGGCGCCCGGTTTCGGCCAACGGTAATCGACCATGCCGGCGCCCTTGGCCTTGGCGATGACCACCATTTCGTTGAACAGCGCAAAACCGTCCGGGTCGCGGATCGCCGACAGGTTCTGGCCTTCGAGTTTCGGATTCGCCGGGTGCATGATCATCACCGGCGTGAGGTCGTTGATCCAGAAGTAGTCGTTCTGGTCATAGCGCAAGCCGCGAACCGCAGTCATGGCCTGTTTCTGCGCGGCCTCGCGGGTGAGGGTGCCGGCGGTTTCCAGGTCATGGTAGTAGTTCAGAATGCCACTGGCGGTCTGCACCACATGCTGGGTTTTCTGCGCCTTGGCGTGGTACAGGTCATCGTGGATCTGTTTGAGCATCAGCATGCCCAAGGTCAATAACATCACGATGGCCACGATCAAGATGAGCCACAAGCGTCGGCTGATCGACACACTGCGCAAGCTGTTCATAACGCTGTCACTCCAGATTCTTATTCTTGTCATAAACGACCGCCAGCATCCAACCACGCTTTGCCGGCCGGAACCATGCGACGCAAGTCCAATTACGCAGCGGCGTTAATCAGGCATCTCTGATAGGATTTCGGCCTCGCACGGAAAAACCTGAATCCAAGTTGATTTTTCACGGAATTTTTACCGTTTCGTGTGGATCCTGTGCGCGCAAGTCATCAGCTACGCTCAGCGCAGTGAACGTATCAAAAATATTAACGGGGCAGGCCTTGGCGCACTGCCTTTGGGGGATTGATGGATCTTTGGACCGCCTTTCAGGCACTGATTCTTGGGGTTGTAGAAGGGCTGACGGAGTTTTTGCCCATTTCGAGTACCGGACACCAGATTATCGTCGCGGACTTGCTCGACTTCGGTGGTGAGCGGGCGATCGCGTTCAACATCATTATCCAGTTGGGTGCGATTCTGGCGGTGGTGTGGGAGTTTCGCCGCAAGATCCTCGACGTGGTGACCGGCTTAAAGACTCAGCCGAGCGCACGTCGCTTCACGGCGAACCTGCTGATCGCCTTTATGCCGGCGGTGGTGTTGGGGGTGATCTTTTCCGACTTGATTCATCACTACCTGTTCAACCCGATCACGGTGGCGGCAGCGCTGGTCGTGGGCGGGATCATCATGTTGTGGGCCGAGAAGCGCCAGCATGAAGTGCATGCCGAAACGGTCGACGAGATCACCTGGAAGGACGCGCTGAAAGTCGGCTTCGCCCAGTGCCTGGCGATGATTCCGGGGACCTCGCGTTCCGGCTCGACCATCATCGGTGGCCTGCTGTTCGGGTTGTCGCGCAAGACCGCAACCGAGTTCTCGTTCTTCCTGGCCATGCCGACCATGGTCGCGGCGGCGGTGTACTCGGGGTTCAAGTACCGTCACCTGTTCGTGCCGGCAGACTTTCCAGTATTTGCCGTGGGTTTCATCACCGCGTTTATCTTCGCGATGATTGCGGTCAAGGCGTTGCTCAAGTTCATTGCCAGCCACAGCTACGCGGCATTTGCCTGGTATCGCATCGCGTTCGGCCTGGTGATCCTGGCGACCTGGCAATTCGGTTGGGTTGATTGGGCCGCTGCCAAGCCATGAGTGATTCCAGCGCGCGGAATAACCCCGGACGTCCGTCCGGGGGGCAGGTCCAGCATCCTCGCCTGAAGCTATTGGTGTTCGCTGTGCTCTGCGCGCTGCCGCTGTATGGCTCGCTGGCGTTGTGGCTGCGCGGGGTTTCAGTGATTCCGCTGGCCGCTTACGGCGTGGTCAGCCTGATCGCGTTTTTCCTTTACTGGAGCGACAAGCGCAAGGCCCGCGCCGACACCTGGCGCACTCCGGAAAACGTTTTGCACGCGGTGGAACTGGCCGGTGGCTGGCCGGGCGCGTTGTTGGCCCAGCAAGTGTTCCGGCACAAGACCCGCAAAGTCTCGTTTCAACTGGTGTTCTGGCTCATCGTACTGCTGCACCAAGTGTTCTGGATCGACCAATTGTTCCTTGGCGCGCACTTGTTCGCGTTGTTCTAGAGCAACAGCCCGACCTGGGTACGCTTGGGCAACTTGCTCACCACCAGTTGGTGGGAACGTTGCAACAAGGCTTTCAGTTCCTCGGCGCCCAGCGGGTAGGGCACCTGCATGATGATCCATTGCGCCCGGGCCAGGTATGGCGCCGGGTGAATGCCCGGACGGTCGCAATGACCGAGAAACAAATCCTTGTCGACCTTGAACGCCAGGGAATCGCCCCGCAGGTTCTGCAGCGCAAACATCTTGTTGCCGGCAATCGAAAACACCCGCACACCGCCCCATTTGTAGTCTTCCCGCGCACCGGGCAGCTCCAGGCAAAACTGTGCGACATCCGCTTCGCTCATGCGTCCAGCCTTCATATCAAACGGTCCCCACAGGCATTGAATGATTCGATCAAATGGTCGATCCAGGCGCGCACCGCCGGCATGACTCCGCGCCGATGAGGGTAGACCGCTTGCAGCCAGCCGCCAGGCAATGACCAGTCAGGCAACAACTGGATCAGTGAACCGTCCTCGATTTCCTGTTCGCAGTACATCATTGGCAGCACTGTAAAGCCCAGGCCGGAGAGGGCGCAGGCCCGGCGCACTATAAAGTCGTCGATGCCCAGACGTGCTTCCAGCGCCAGGTCGCGGCTTTTGCCCTGTTGATCGATCATACGGATATGCACCATGCGGTCCGGCTCCAGTGCGCCGAGTACTGGCAAGCCCTTGAGGTCTTCCGGGTGGTTGATCTCCCGGCCGTGCAGGAAGGCGGGACTGGCAACCATCAGAGTCTGTGCCTGACGCAGGCGCCGGGTGACCAGTAACGGGTCTTCATCCCCCGGTTCGCGTACGCGTAACGCGACATCGACGCCTTCGGTCACCAAATCAACCCGGCGGTTGATCAGTAAAACCTCCAATTGGACCTGCGGGTACTTCTCCAGGAAAACGCTGATGACCTTCGGCAATATCTGATGGGCCAGACCCACAGGGCAGGACACCCGCAGCCGTCCCCGAGGTTCGCTGGACATGCTGGCCACCGCTTCGTCAGCCATCTCCGCTTCCAGCAGCATCGCCTGGCAGTGGCGCAAATAACGTTCGCCCACGGCAGTCAGCTTCAGTTGCCGGGTGGTGCGTTGCAGCAGACGCGCGCCCAGGCGTTCTTCCAGCTCGGCAATGCGCCGTGACAGTCGCGACTTGGGAATCCCCAGCAAGCGTCCGGCCGCGGCGAAACCACCGGCTTCGACCACCTTGGCGAAATAGTAGAGATCATTCAGGTCTTGCATGGCGTGAACTCGATTGTTCTATCAGTGAGACGAACTATCGCATTGTTGCGGGCTAATCAGCTATTAGATTCATCTGTAGGCTCCTCCCCATCAGATCGCCCGAGTGGCGATCCTCATCTGGAGATCCTTTATGAAACTGTTGCATATCGATTCGAGCATTTTGGGTGACAACTCGGCTTCCCGTCAGCTGAGTGGCGACGTGGTCAAAGCCTGGCAAGCCGCTGACGCTTCGGCCGTCGTGACTTACCGTGACCTGGCCGCTGATGCTATCAGCCATTTCTCCGCCACGACTCTGGTCGCTGCCGGCACCAGCGCTGAACTGCGCAACGCCGCACAACAGCACGAAGCCGAGCTGAGCGCTTCGACCCTGGCCGAATTCATCGCCGCTGATGCCATCGTGATTGCCGCGCCGATGTACAACTTCACCATTCCAACCCAACTCAAGGCCTGGATCGATCGCATCGCCGTTGCCGGTCAGACCTTCCGCTACACCGAAGCCGGCCCTGAAGGCCTGTGCGGTGGCAAGAAACTGGTGATCGTTTCGACTGCTGGCGGCCTGCATGCCGGTCAAGCGACCGGTATTGCTCACGAAGACTATTTGAAACTGCTGTTCGGTTTCCTGGGCATCACTGATATTGAGTTTGTTCGCGCCCATGGCCTGGCTTACGGTAACGAAGTCCGTACCAAAGCCCTGAGCGATGCTCACACGCAAATCAGCGAGCAACTGTTCGCTGCGGCATAAGGCCTGTGTAAGGCTTGCGTAAAAAATACTAAACGGCTCAGGCAATACCCGAAAAACTCTGTATTCTGATCATGGTAATGATCAGTTACAGAGTTTTTTTGTTTTTGATGGTTTTTTATGTTCTGGCCCAGGTTATGCAGTCGAGGGTTAACGTCCCCGTCGCGCAATGACCTTGATGGCCACAAACACTGGCACAAGGCCGCGTTCTCCGCCAACCGGAGCACTACGGGCTTTTCAGTCAAGTAACAAAGGTGGGGCATCCCATGGTGCGTCTTTGTGCAACGTTACTGATATGCCTGCTCAGCAGCCTGATTTCAGTGCACGCTGCGCCTGGCCTGCATCCCCACTGGGGCGTCGGTTATCACGAGATGACGTTCCTCGATCCGCTGGATTTGCAGCCGATGCGCGCCATCGCCTTTTATCCGTCCAGCGATAAAGATCAGACCAGCAAACTCGAGGGTTACACCGTCGAAGCCAGTGAAGACGCCCGCGTCGCTATCGGGCGTTTCCCGATGCTGATGCTGTCCCACGGTAACGTCGGCACGCCGCTGGCCCTGCACGACCTCGCCACCTCGCTGGCCCGCAAGGGGTTTGTAGTGGTTGCGGTGATCCATCCCGGCGACAACTCCAAGGATCACAGCCGTCTCGGCACCCTGAGCAATCTGTACGGCCGCCCACTGCAAATTTCCGAAGCGATTACCGCGACACTGGGCGATGCGATGCTGGCGCCTTTCGTCAATGCCGACCAGGTCGGCGTGATTGGCTATTCGGCGGGTGGCGAAACCGCGTTGATCCTGTCCGGCGCCACGCCTGACCTGGATCGCCTGCGCCGTTATTGCCAGGAACGCCCGGACGACCGCGACGCCTGCAACACCCAGGGCGAACTGATTGTTGATCGTGACGACTTGCAGCCAGTGGCCGACCCGCGAGTCCATGCCTTGCTGCTGATGGCGCCGCTGAGCCTCAAGTTCGGCCGCCACACTTTGGCCGACGTGCATGTACCGGTGCTGCTGTACAGCGGCGATGGCGACAAACTGGTGGCGTTCGACAAAAACGCCGCAGCGCTGGCGCGCAAACTGCCAATCGCGCCGGACTTCAAATTATTGGCCGGGGCAGGGCACTTCGTGTTCATGGCGCCGTGCAATGAAGAACAGATCATCGCCATGCCGGCGCTGTGCACCGATGCGGACGGGGTGGATCGCGAAGACATCCACCGCAACCTGATCTCCGAAGCCGGGCGGTTCTTCTCCCATGCCCTGGGCAAGCCGAGCCGGGCGGGGATGCAGACGGCGGATCAATAATCTAATCACCACCGAATAGCCCCTGTGGGCGCGGGCTTGCTCGCGAAAGCGGTGTGTCAGTCAACATTGCATCGACTGACCTGACGCCTTCGCGAGCAAGCCCGCTCCCACAGTGGATCGTGGTTGTCAGGCGATTGCGCGGCGTTTCAGCAGGAGCGTCAAACCAAGCCCCGTCACCGACAACAACGCCGCACTGAAGAAAATCCACGAATACCCCAGGTTCAACGCCACCGCGCCCATCAGCGGTCCGGCAATCGCCAGCGCCAGGTCAAAAAACACCGCGTAAGCACTCAGCCCCGCACCGCGACTGGAGTTGGGCACCTGCTTGATCGCCTCGACCCCCAGCGCCGGATACACCAGCGACAGGCCAAACCCCGTCAGTCCGGCGCCGATCAACGCGTAACCGGTGGACGGTGCCAGCCATAGCAGCACCAGGCCCACGGTCTCGATGGTCATGCAGGCAATCGCCGAGGTGAAACCACCGAAACGGCTGATCGCGGAAATGAACAGCAGCCGCGACAAAATGAAACACACGCCGAACACCGTCAGGCAATACGCCGCGCCGGTCCAGCCGCGATTGAGGTAATACAAGGTAATAAAAGTGGTCAGCGTGCCGTAGCCGATGGACGCCAGGCTCAGGCTCGCGCCAAACGGGGCAATGCGCCCGAACACGTTCCAGAACGGCAGGCGTTCACCGCGAATCACCGGCACCGACGGTTTGTTGCGAATCAACACCAGCGCTCCCATCGCCAACACCGACAGCACAATCCCCAGGCTTTCAAAGCCGTACTCGGCGACCATCACCACGCCCAGCGGCGCGCCAATGGCGATGGCGCCGTAGGACGCGATCCCGTTCCAGGAAATCGAACGCGCCGTGTGCTCGGCGCCGACCTGACCCATGCACCAACTGATGGTGCCGACGCCAATCAAACCTTGGGCAATCCCCAGCAGCAGTCGGCCGGCGATCAGGATCACCAGGCTTAGCAATGGAAAGCTTTGCAGCAACGTCGACAGCAAGGTCAAAAGCCCGCTCAAGACAATCCCCGACAAGCCGTAAACAATCGCCCGCTTGGTGCCGACACTGTCCGACATACGCCCGGCCATCGGGCGGCTGAGCAGGGTGGCCAGGTACTGACACCCGATGGTCAGCCCCGCAATGATCGCGCTGAAACCCAATTGTTCATGGACATACCCCGGTATCACCGCGATTGGCAGGCCGATGCAGAGGAAGGCAATAAAGGTATAGAAAACGATGGAGACGATCTGCAGGGTGATCGCCATGGAGCTTTGCGGGGGCAGTTGCTGCACTGACATGAGGGCTCGTTCGCGGGCGGCGGTGGGAGACCTGCATCATGGCGTGGGCGGGGAATAAAAGGAAGCAGGCTAACTATATTCGGTTTCGAATTTTTCGGTGTTATTGCCGGCCTCTTCGCGAGCAAGCCCGCTCCCACATTTGAAATGCATTCTCTGTGGGAGCGGGCTTGCTCGCGAAGGTTTCAGCACCAAAACATTCCCTGGCCCTGAAATGCAAAAAGCCCCGTCACCAGGACAGGGCTTTTCATTTTCAACCGCTACTTAAAACACAACGCCCTGGCTACGCAGGTAATCATCATAAGTACCGCTGAAGTCGATCACGCCGCTAGGGCTGAGTTCGATAATACGGGTGGCCAACGACGATACGAACTCACGGTCGTGGCTGACGAAGATCAGCGTGCCCGGGTAGTTCTCCAGCGCCAGGTTCAGCGCCTCGATAGATTCCATGTCCAAGTGGTTGGTCGGTTCGTCCATGATCAACACGTTCGGCTTTTGCAGGATCAGCTTGCCGAAGAGCATGCGACCTTGCTCACCACCGGAGATGACCTTGACCGACTTGAGGATCTCGTCGTTGGAGAACAGCATCCGGCCGAGGGTGCCGCGAACGATTTGCTCGCCGCCCTGGGTCCATTGGCCCATCCAGTCGAACAGGTTGCAGTCGTCTTCGAAGTCGTGCGCGTGGTCCTGGGCGTAGTAGCCCAGTTCCGCGGCGTCGGTCCATTTCACAGTACCGGCATCCGGGGTCAGTTCGTTGACTAGGGTGCGCAGCAGGGTGGTTTTACCGATACCGTTCGGGCCGATGATCGCCACGCGCTCGCCGGCTTCAACCACAAAGCTGAAGTCCTTGAACAGCGTTTTGCCGTCGAAGCCTTTGGCCATTTGATCGACGATGACCGCCTGACGGTGCAGCTTCTTGGTTTGTTCGAAACGGATGAACGGGCTCACACGGCTCGAAGGCTTGACCTCGGCCAGTTGGATCTTGTCGATCGCCTTGGCGCGGGACGTGGCCTGCTTGGCTTTCGAGGCGTTAGCCGAGAAGCGGCTGACGAACGATTGCAGTTCCGAAATCTGGGCTTTCTTCTTGGCGTTGTCCGACAGCAGTTGCTCGCGGGACTGGGTCGCCACGGTCATGTACTCGTCGTAGTTGCCCGGGAACAGGCGCAACTCGCCGTAATCCAGGTCAGCCATGTGGGTGCACACGCTGTTCAGGAAGTGACGGTCGTGAGAGTTGATACTCATCAGGCTGGAGCGCTGGGTCAGGATGTTTTCCAGCCAGCGGGGGGGGGTGTTGTCCCAGGGGGTGGTCGGGGCGG